>DASQTT010000043.1:0-2339 GCA_035641735.1 Actinomycetota bacterium
GCTGATCTTCGGGGTCGCCGGATCGCGCGTGGACGGCGAGGTCGTGATCATCGCCGGGATCGCCGGGCTCCTTGCCGGGGCGTTCTCGATGGCCGCCGGCGAGTACGTCTCGATGAGGGTGCAGCGCGAGGTGTTCGAGCAGCTGATCCACAAGGAGGCCCACGAGCTCGCGACGATCCCCGAGGAGGAGGAGCGGGAGCTCGCGGAGATCTACGAACGCAAGGGGATCGCGCCCGAGACCGCGGCTCAGCTCGCTCGGGAGCTGATGAGGAACCCTCAGATCGCCCTCGAGACGCACGCCAGGGAGGAGCTCGGGATCGACATGCACGAGGGACTCGGGTCGCCGTGGGCCGCGGCCGGATCGTCCTTCGCGATGTTCGCGCTCGGCGCGTTCGTTCCCCTGCTCCCCTTCCTCCTGACGGCGGGAGACACGGCCGTGACGGTGTCCGCGGCGCTCTCGGCGGTCACGCTGTTCGCCGTGGGAGGTGCGATCACGATCCTCACGGGTCGCGGGTTCGTCCGGTCGGGGGCACGGATGCTGGCGATCGGGACCGCGGCCGCCGGCATCACCTACCTCGTGGGCAGGCTCCTGGACATCGCCGTCAGCTGATCGCCTCCGCCACCCGCTCGGGACGCGAGTACACGTTCAGCCTGCCGTCGCGGACGAAGCCCACCAGCGTCATCCCGAACCGCTCCCCGGCCTCGACCGCGAGTGACGACGGCGCGCTCACCGCGCTCACGATCGGGATGCCGGCCACCGCGGCCTTCTGCACGATCTCGAAGGACAGGCGGCCGCTCACCTGGAGGATGTGGTCGCGGAGCGGGACCCCGCCGGTGAGCACCTGCTCGCCGATCACCTTGTCGACGGCGTTGTGGCGCCCGACATCCTCCCGGACGGAGACGACCGAACCGTCGGCACGGAACAACCCGGCCGCGTGCAGCCCGCCCGTCCGCGCGAAGACCTTCTGGGCGTTCCGCAACGCATCCGGAAGCTGGAGCAGGAACTCGGGCGTGACGACCGGGCCCTCGCTCACGACGTCGCATCGGACCTCGATGTCCTCCAACGCGGCCTTCCCACAGACGCCGCAGGACGAGGTCGCGTAGAAGTTCCGCTTCACCCGGTCGGAGTCGAAGGGCCGGTGCAGGGTGACGGAGACCACGTTGTAGTGCTGGTCTTCACCGGGCATCGTGTCGCAGTAGGCGACGCGCTTCACGTCGGCCGGGACGACCAGGCCCTCGGTGAAGAGGAAGCCGACGGCGAGCTCGAAGTCCCCTCCGGGGGTTCGCATCGTGACCGCGACCTGCTGCTGGTCCTGACCCGGCGCTTGCACGCGGATCTCGAGCGGCTCCTCGGCGGCCAGCGTGTCCGTCCGCTCGGAACGGACCCCGTCGTTCATCGCCACGACGTGCACGTTCGAGGTGTTCCGTCTGAGGGGCTGCGCCGCTCTCGCCACGTCACCATCATCGCAGCAGGCTCCGTCGAACGGCGTCGCCGCGCCGCGGGCCCAAGGTATCCTCACCCGACCCCGCACGAGAGAGGCGCTGTGAAGAGCGGGCTCGAGATCGCGCAGGAAGCCGTCCTCCGTCCGATCGGCGACGTCGCGGCCGAGGCCGGCATCCTCGCCGACGAGCTCGAGCCGTACGGGCGTTCCAAGGGGAAGGTCTCCCTCTCGATCCTCGACCGCCTGGCCGACCGACCGGACGGCAGGCTGATCATCACGACCGCGATCACGCCGACCAAGGCCGGCGAGGGCAAGACCACGACGTCGATCTCGCTGACGCAGGGCCTGGGGAGGATCGGCGCGGACGTGATGCTCTGCCTCCGGGAGCCGTCGATGGGGCCGGTCTTCGGGATCAAGGGCGGCGGCAACGGCGGCGGCTACGCGCAGGTCGTACCGATGGAGGAGATCAACCTCCACTTCAACGGCGACTTCCACGCCGTGCAGGCGGCGCACAACCTCCTCGCGGCCGCGCTCGACGCGTCGGTCTACCACGGGAACCCGCTCGGGATCGATCCAGTGTCCGTCACGTGGCCGCGTACCCTCGACGTGAACGACCGGGAGCTCCGGTACTCTGTGGTCGGCCTCGGCGGGAAGGCGCACGGCGTGCCCCGCGAGAACCAGTTCGTGATCGTGGCGGCCTCGGAGATCATGGCCGTCCTCGCGCTGTCGAGCGATCTCGCCGACCTGCGGACGAGGCTCGGTCGGATCGTGGTGGCATCCACGTACGACGGGACGCCGGTGACGGCCGACGCGTTGCGCGTGGCCGGGGCGATGGCGGTGATCATGAAGGAGGCCATCAAACCGAACCTGGTGCAGACGCTCGAGGGGCAGCCCACC
>DASQTT010000044.1:0-2925 GCA_035641735.1 Actinomycetota bacterium
TCGCGTGAAGGCCGTCGGCGTCGACGGCGTCGCCGTCGTCGAGTGCTGGGTGTCGGTCGAGCGCGACGGCGCGACCGAGTGGCCGATCAAGCGGGGCGAGGCCGAGGTCCTCCTCGACCCCTGATCTCCCCCGAACCCCGATCTCCATCGGGGGCTACGCTCGCGCCTGCGCGCTCGCTGCTTGAGCCCCCGAACTCCCTAGGCGCCCAGCTGATCGCGGCGCTGCGGGCGCCCCGACATCGCCTGGATCGCCTCGCTCATGCGGTCGACGACGATCTGGACGTCGCTGCCGTAGCCCTCGTCGACGATCGCGGTCAGCCGATCCAGCTTCGAGCTCAGCCGTTCCGCGATCGTGAGCATCGCCTCGGCGGTCGACTGGGTCTCCTTGTGCAGCTGGTCGGACATCGTCTGGAAACGACGGTCCACCGAGCTGAGCACGTCGCTCGCCATCCCGGCCTGCAGCTCCTTGATCGATCGCAGCGTCTGCCGGAGGACCTCCGTGTCGGCGCCGGCCGGGCCGGTCGTCGCCTGCGCGGTCGCGAACCGGTTCGCGAGCGCTTCGTTGTCCGACCGCACCAACCGAGCGATCGCGGTCACTCGGTCGTCTACGTGAGCACGCATCCGCTCCTCGAAGGCCTGTTGCTGCTCGACGACCATGGCGTCGGTCCCGTCGAGGGACGACATCGAGTCCTTCACCTGGTCGACGATGGCCTGGCCCACGAGGATCATCCGCTCCTCGATCTGCTCCCGGAGCATCCGCTCCTGCTCGGTCGCGCGCTCCTCGATCATCTGGCGAAGCGCGTGGGAGTCGCTGCGGACCAGCTCGGCCAGGCCGCGGACTCGTGCGTCGATGAACCGCTCCAGGCCTGCCTTCATGGCGATCGCGTCGCGGCCGTGGATCCCCATGCGTTCGGACATGAGCTCGAGCTCCTGTCCGATCGCCTGGACCCCCTCCCGGACGGTCGCGCCCACCGAGGCGGTGAGCTCGCCGTCCTGCGCCACGAACGACTCCGCGTGTTCTTCGACCCGCTGTGCCAGCCGGCCGACGGCCTCCGCGCCGCCCTGGACGTAGCCCTGCATCGCTTCCACGACCCGGGCCGTCTCGCGGGCGACGAGGTCCCCGTGCTCCTTGACCTGGATCAGGATCCCCTCGGTGAGCATCTGGTCCCGCGCGTCCAGGTTCTTGAAGGTCTCGGCGATGTGCCGCTCGACCTGCTCGAGCTGGAGCCGGACGTTCTCGACCCCATGCAGCGTCGGGGACTCCGCGATCTGGCGGATCGAGGCCGCCGAGGCCTCCATCGCTTCTCGGGTGGTCCGCCCGCTGTCGGTGAGGTCCTTCAGGGCGTCCTCGACCCGCGCCGCGCGCGTCGAGAGCGCCTGGAACCGTTCGTCGCTGGAGGCGATCAGGCTGCGGATCGCCTGGTCGCGCGAGAGCAGGCTGACGATCCGCTCCTGCTCGGGTCGGACGTCCTTCGCCGAGGAGCGCCACAGCTCCGCCGCGACCTCTCGCATCAGCAGCGTGGCCTGGTCCTCGAGCGCCTGGAGCCCTTCCTCGATCCGCTCGTCGACCGCGTTGGTCATCGCCCTGGCGATCTCCTCCTCGACGGGGGAGAGCACGGTGGGCTCGGGTTCGGCGGGGCGGCGGAAGAGCGGGGAACGCCGACGGGAGCCGGCGGGCGCCGGCCGTGCGGAGCGCGGTTCGTTCATTGCGAGTGCCTCGCGATCTGGGGCCGCTGCGGCACGTCTCGCGCCGAAGGATAGGCCAGCTCAGGCGCGTGCTCACGCATCTGGGGAGGAAATCCCCCGGGGAACGGGAACGGTCCGTCGGACGGAGGACCGCGCACGCGAACTCCCAGGTCGGGCGCGGTGCTTCCTTTGCCGGGCCTCCGGCGCAACCCTATACTGAGGTCTCCGAGCGTCCCGCCTGCGCCGGGAGGGCCGGAGCCCAGGGGCGTAGCTCAACTTGGTAGAGCACCGGTCTCCAAAACCGGCGGTTGGGGGTTCAAGTCCCTCCGCCCCTGCAAGGGAGCACCCATGAACCGACAGATGAAGAGGATGCAGGAGCGCCAGGAGCGCGCGCAGAAGCGCGCCGGCACCGGGCGTCCCTCGGCCGCGCAGGCGGCCGCCACCCGTCGGGCCGCGGTGCCCGAGCGGCAGAAGCGAACCGGCGCGGTGCAGTTCCTGAAGGAGGTCCGGATCGAGCTCAGCAAGGTGGACTGGCCGTCCCGCCGCGAGCTCGTCTCGTACACGGTCGTCGTGCTGGTGACGATCACCGTCCTCACCGCGTACGTCTTCGGCCTGGACTCCGCCTTCACCCGGCTCGTGTTCGACGTGTTGGGGAACTAGTCGACGAGACGATGAGGATCGATGGCTTGAACGAAACCGAACGAGACGCCGGCATGGACGAAGCGGGCCCTCATCAGGGCATGGAAGAGCGGGACCTCATGGAGGACATCGACGCGGAGCCCGCTCCGTCCGACGACCTTTCCCCCGAGGAGCAGCGGTTCGAGGCGGACGACCCCGTCGAGGTCGTGGCCGCTCAGGTGACGCCCGAGGTCCAGCCGGCCGCCGAGGAGACCTACGAGGACGAACCGGTGGAGCCCGAGCCCGTCGATCCGGAGCCGGAGCCCGCCGAGCCGGCGCCCGAGCCGGTCGAGCCTGAGGCCGAGCCGGTCGAAGCCGAAGCTCCTGAGTCCGCGCCCGTCGAGGCGGAAGCGCCCGAGCCCGCGCCGGTCGAGCCCACGCCTGCGGAGCCCGCGCCGGCGGAAGCCCAGCCTGCGGTCGAGGAGGCTCGTCCGCCCGCAGACCCGTATCGCGGCGTCGGCGACTGGTACGTGGTGCACACGTACTCGGGCTACGAGAACAAGGTGAAGACGAACCTCGAGTCGCGGATCCACACGATGCAGATGGAGGACAAGATCTTCG
>DASQTT010000045.1:0-6254 GCA_035641735.1 Actinomycetota bacterium
CCCGCCGCATTGCAGGCCGAACGGCGGCAGGCGCATCGTCTGGCTCGCGACCTGCGAGCGGCCGAGCCGCAGGGCGCCGTCCACGGATCGAAGGCGCCAGAGGATCAGCTTCCCGGTGGATGCGTTCGCGTCGAGGGACGCCAGGTACTGGACCGCGGGATCGCCCCCGTTCGAGATCGCCGGCACGATCGTGAACGCGCGCGATCCGTCGGGATCCCTCGTCTGGCTCCGGCTGAAGACGTCGATCGGGACGGGGTTCACGGTGCAGTCGTAGAGATGGGCCTTCCGCATCGAGACGATCTGCACGTACCGGAACGGCTCCGGCAGCGCCCCGTCGAACTCGTACTGGTTCGTGGAGAGCGTCACGCGGTTGGACGTGAACCCCAAGGACGGATAGTCGGCCATCTGCTTGCCGTCGCCGGCGACCTGGTCCCCGGACATGTGGAGGGTGCACCAGCCGTCCTGGGTCTCGTCGTCCTCGGTGCCTTCCGGGATCACGACGATCGACAGGAAGCTCTGGGTCGCCGAGGCCGATGCGAACGTGAGCAGGAACACGCCGTCGTAGGGGTCGTAGACGACCTTCGGATCGAAGTCCTGCACGCCCGACGGCAGCTGCTCGTCGAGGCTCCGCAAGCGCTTCGGGTCGGTGAACTGGGGTGCGCCGGTCCGGTCGAAGGTCGCCATGTGGACGTTCACCGCGGCCACGTGGTTCGTGATCCCCAGCGCGCCGGTCGGATCCGCGGGCGAGGCGCCGGCGAGGTCGGGGACCCCGTCGAAGGCGCCCGGCGGCAGGACCACCGGCGCGAGCGGACCCGCCTCGCGGGTGCTCGCTTCGCCGACCGCGGAGCGGGCAGGCCGCCGCTCGCTGCCGGGCCGCACCAGGTGCGGGATCGGGGTGCTCCGCGGAGCCCCCGGCGGCTCGTCGAGGCCGATCCCGGCGACGTGCGACCCGTGCCCGTCCTCGGGAGGCGCCGAGCCGGCCGGCGGCGGCACTACGAGCGAGACGGCGGAAGCGAGCACGGCGGCGAGAACGACGGAACGCCAGCCCCGGAGGCGACGGTGCATCGACGGATCCTCCTGCGACGGAAGCGGCGCCCTCCCGCCGCTCGGGGTCGCACACGGTAGCAGACGACGTTGACTCGACGGGAGGCGAGATGCCACGATCGCCGACGATGGGATACCGCGGGACGACGTGGACGTGGCCGGGGGGCTCGACGAGCCCCGGGCCTCCGCGCGACTAGGCACCCCCGACCGACCCGCGACGAGCCCCGGGCACGTGCCCGGGGCTCGTTCGCGTGAGGAGACGACCGTGACGCTCGAACTTCGGATACGACCCGAACGCGAGGTCTTCGACGCGCTCGCTCGCGAGTGGCCCCTCGTACCGATCTGGACGGAGCTCCTCGCCGATGTCTCCACGCCCGTGGGGCTGTTCCCCGCCGTCGCCGGTGACGGGCCGGGGATCCTGCTCGAATCCGTCGAACGCTCCGAACGCTGGGGACGCTATTCCTTCGTGGCCGGCGACCCGGCGTCCACCCTCGTGTTGTCCGGCGACGGCCTCGAGCTGCGCGACGTCGTGCGCGAGCTTCCCTTCGACATCCGTCCGGGACTCGAACCCCGGGCCTCGCTGATCGCCGCGGCCCGCGCCGTGCGCGGGCCGCGGCTCCCCGATCTGCCGCCGCTCACGGGCGGTCTGATGGGATACCTGGCCTACGAGGCCGCCGAGCTGCTCGACGGTCACCCGGCGCCGCATCCGTCCGACGCGCCGTGTCCCCCGGTCGGGTTGCTGACGATCGACCGGGCAGTCGTCTTCGATCACTGGCGGCAGCGTCTCCTCCTCGTCGCGCACGTGCCGGCCGGGGGGTACGACGGCGGCGTCGCGGCGATCGAGGAGCTCGCGGGGCGGATCGGATCCGCCGCGACGCCGCCGCTCGCGAGCGCCGACGGCGCCGATCCCGCGGACGGCGGCGAGCCGAACATGCCCGACGCGACCTATCGGGACATCGTCTCGACCTTCCAGGAACACATCCTGCGGGGCGACATCTACCAGGGCGTTCCGTCCCGCCGGGTGTCGTTCGACGCGCCGGGGGGCGGGTTCCCGATCTACCGAGGCCTCCGGGTCTCGAACCCGGCGCCCTACATGTTCTTCCTGCGCATGTTGGGGCCGGAGACCGAGATGGAGCTCGCCGGCTCGTCTCCCGAGCCGCTCGTCCGGGTCGAGGGACGCCGGGTCTCCGCCCGACCGATCGCGGGCACGCGGCCGCGCGGGCGAACCGAGGTCCGCGACCGGCTGCTGGAGCACGAGCTGCTCGCGGACCCGAAGGAGCAGGCGGAGCACGCGATGCTCGTGGATCTCGCGCGCAACGACCTGGGACGGGTGTGCGTCCCGGGGAGCGTCCGCCCGACCGAGCTGATGACCGTGGAGCGGTTCACGAAGGTGATGCACATCGTCTCCACGGTCGAGGGCGATCTCCGCGATGACCGCCACGCCCTCGACGCGCTGGCCGCGACGTTCCCGGCCGGAACGGTCACCGGCGCGCCGAAACGTCGGGCGATGGAGCTGATCGCCGAGCACGAGCCGACGGCGCGCGGGCCGTACGCGGGCGCGGTCGGCTACGTGACGTTCGCGGGCGACCTCGACTTCTGCATCACGATCCGGACGGCGGTCGTGACCGACGGGCGCGCCCACGTGCAAGCCGGAGCCGGCGTCGTGGCGGACTCGGACCCGGAGACGGAGCTCGCGGAGACGAAAGCGAAGGCGGAGGCGCTGCTTCCCGCCATCGGGGTCGACCGATGAGCGTGCCCGATCCCACCGAGGTCGTGCGGAACGGCTACGACCTCCTCGACGCGACCTATCGGAGCTGGGTGCGAGCGACCGCGGGCGTTGTTCGCGCGTCGTTCATGACCAGAGTCCTCGGGAGGGTCCCGTCGGGGTCCGACGTCCTGGAGATCGGGTGCGGCCCGGGCACCGACGCCGCCGCGCTCGCCGAGGGACGTCGGTACACGGGGATCGACCTCTCCGGCGTCCAGCTACGCCATGCGCGCGCGCGGGTGCCGGAGGGGACGTTCCTGCACGGAGACGTGTTCGACGTGCGTCTGCCGGAAGACGGCTTCGACGCGGTCGTCGCGTGCTACGTGTTCAACCACATCCCGGCCGGACGGATGGGTGAACTCTTCGATCGGATCTCGTCGTGGCTCCGGCCGGATGGCTGGCTCTACGCCTCGTTCGGGATCTCCGACGATCCCGGCTCGATCGAGCCGCGCTGGCTGGGGACGACGGCCATGTACTTCTCGAGCTTGCTCCCCGGCGACACCGACGAGCTCCTGGGAGCGGGCGGGTTCTCGATCGACTCGGCGGAGACGATCACGGAGTTCGAGCCGCTGGAGGGACCTTCCGCCTTCCGATGGGTGATGGCTCGGCTGTCCCCCGCGGCGGCGGGACGCCCGTGATCTCGTGGTCGGACGAGACGACGGCTGGCCACGGCCCGAGCGGCACACCTCGCCGAGAGGGCCGGGCCGCGGAGCGGCCCGGCCCTCCCCCGGATGGATCAGGCCGGCGGCACGAGCCCGAACTCGCTCTCGAGCCAGTCGAGGACGGAGGCGAGGTCCACCCGCTGGGTCATGTCGAGCGAGACGCAGTTCGGGTCACCCCAGCTGGTGACCGACACGAGGATCAGCGTGTCTTCCCAGAAGTGCGGTCCGCCGGAGTCACCGCCGCACGTCCCGCCCTGCTCGGTCGCCTGGTGAGTCATCAGCAGCCGGAGGCTGTTCTGCGTCAGGCCGCTGTAGGGCGACGTGGACCAGTAGCGGTCCTCGTTCGCGAGGGTGCCCGGCGGCTTCGGCGCGTCCAGGACGCCGTAGCCGACGTTCACGAAGGTGTCGTCCTGGATCTCGCCGGCCGCCTTCAGGTCGCTCAGGAACCCCTCGGTCGGCAGGACGGGGTACGTGTCCAGCCGGACCGGCTTCTTCAGCACGACCACGGCGACGTCGTTGTCAGGGAAGCTGTAGTCGGGGTGCGTGTAGGGCGTGCCGACGATGCCCGAGGGCTTCGTCCGGAAGTTGTCCGGCACCTGGTACGAGAAGTACGCGTACACGATCGAGGTGCCGTCGGTGCAGTGGGCCGCCGTCAACACGATCGTGGGCGACAGCAGCGTGCCCGAGCAACGGTGCAGGTACTCGCCGTCGGCGTCGTGGAAGGCGAGGAGCCCGACGAACGGGTACAGGTTGTCCTCGTCCGGGAAACCGTCGGTGATCGCGGATGCCGAGATCGGCATGAGTGCCAGCAACGTCAGGACCGCAACAGCGTGGAACGCCTTCTTCATGGGGCCCTCCTGGGGGTTCAGGGACCAGCCAGGCTATCTCGGCGGCGAGGCAGACGGCCATGCCGCAGACGGACGTCCCCGTCCGTTTCCCCGCGATACGTTGGCCCGCGATGACCGTCCTCGTCGTCGATCACTACGACAGCTTCACGTACAACCTCGTGCAGCTGATCGAGGGACTCGGTCGGGAGACCGTGGTCGTCAAGACCGACGAGGCCCCCGCGGAGGACCTCGTCGCCCGTTCGCCGGAGGCCGTCGTCCTCTCGCCCGGCCCCGGGCATCCTCGAGAGTCGGGCTCCTTCCCCGACCTGCTCCGTCTCCTCCCGCTGACGACGCCGGTGCTCGGGGTCTGCCTTGGTCACCAAGCGCTCGGGATGACGCTCGGCGGCACGATCGATCGCGCCGAGCCCGTGCACGGGAAGGCGTCGCTCGTCCACCACCACGGCCGCGGGATCCTCGAAGGCATCCCCTCACCCTTCGAGGCCGGGCGGTATCACTCTCTGGTCGTCCTCCGGGATTCCCTGCCCTCGGAGCTCGAGCTCACCGCGTGGAGCGAGGACGGGCTCGTGATGGCAGCCCAGCACCGGGAGCTCCCGCGCTTCGGCGTGCAGTTCCATCCCGAGTCGATCCTGACGCCCGAGGGCCCCCGGATCGTGGAGAACTTCCTGGCGCTGGCCTCGAGCTAGGGCGCCGGGCAGCCGGGGCCGTAGGCGAACGCCGCGGAGTCGGTCGAGACCTTGCAAGCCGAGGCATCCACCGCGACGAACGTTCGCGCCGGCACCCGCTTGAGCTGGTCGACGAACCGATAGGTCCAGCGATCGTCGACGGTCCCCTGGAAGTACCAGTCGCTGCCGTTGTCGGCGACGATCAGTCCGAAGCGTTTCATCGCGCGCAGGACGATCTGGACCTTCTGGCCGAACCGGCCGACGTCGTACCCGCCCCGGAGGCGGAACCGCGCCCCCATCGGGGGGCAGTGGTGCACGTGTCTTGATCGACCATGATCGCGTGCCGATCGGAGCCTCCCTCGATCCGGATGTCCGGACCGAACGGGTAGGGTCCGGGATCGCTCTCGTCGGCGAAGGTGAAGTCGATCGAGATGTCGTCGTGGGACGAGGCAACGACGTCGAACGGGATCCCGTACGCGGGCGGGCCGAAGTCGGGATGGAGCCGGGTCGAGCCGGCGTGCGTGGCCCGCTTCCACACCGCGCTCTTGCGTTGGACCGGCAACCCGCGGACGTCCATGTTCCACGCGTTTTCGACCGGGAACGGGGAGCAGTTCGTCCCCGGGACGTCCGCGGCCGCGACGGGCGCCGCCGCCCACATGGAGACGGCCGCGAGCGCGACAGCCACCGCTCGCTTCACGGGATGGGTATCGGCCGCCGCGACGGCCGTCTGGACGCGTTCGCTACGGAAGGTCGGACGACGGCGTCGCCGACGCCAACTTCCTCGCCTCGTCGACCAGCCGCGTCACGAACTGCGACTCGGGGATCTTGTCGACGACCTCGCCCTTCACGACGAGGAACCCCTGACCTTTGCCGGCCGCGATCCCGAGGTCGGCCTCGCGCGCTTCGCCGGGTCCGTTCACGACGCACCCCATCACCGCCACCCGGATCGGCGCCTTCAGCCCCTCGCGTTCGAGCGCCTCGTTCACCTGCTTCGTGAGCCCGAGCACGTCGACCTCGGCGCGTCCGCAGGAAGGACACGCCACGAGATCGAGCCCGCGCTTGCGAAGCCCCAGGGACTGCAGGACGGCGGTCCCGATCTTGACCTCCTCGACAGGGTCGTCGGTGAGCGAGACGCGGATCGTGTCGCCGATCCCGTCGGCCAGCAGCGCCCCGATGCCGACGGCGCTCTTCACCCCGCCCATGGGCATCGGCCCCGCCTCGGTCACGCCGAGGTGCAGCGGATAGTCGCAGGCCGCGGCGAGCAGGCGGTAGG
>DASQTT010000046.1:0-4635 GCA_035641735.1 Actinomycetota bacterium
TATGTTCAGCGCCCTCCTGCGCCGGCTCGTTTGCGGGACGCCTCTGGCCGTCGAGAACAACCCCAGCCTCTGGAAACCATGGTGGAGCATCCGGCGGAGCGTCCTCGCCCCGACGAAGAGGATCCGATGGCGAGTAGTCAGCGACTATCCAGGCGATCCGGACTTCTTCCCCACACCAGAGATCGATCGGGCGCCGAACGCCGGTTGGTTCAGGTGATCAAGCCGCACGGACCGTGCCACGCGGCCGCACTCTGGGTACGTCTCGGGACGCTCGGGCATCACGACGTGCGGGCCTTGACGAGCTGACCGGTCCGCCGAGGGGAGGCCGCCCTGACGACAACGTTCGGGAACCGCTCGGCGCCGACGAGGACGAGGAGCCTCTTGACGGGAGCGGTGGGTCGCTCGAGCAGGATCCGGCCGCCGTTCATACACCCGTCGCTCAGCGCCGCCAGGGTACGGAGCCCGGCGATGTCGATGAACGTCAGGGCCGACGCGTCCACGCGCAGGTCTCGGCCGTCCCCCACCACCGGCGCCAGCTGTCGATGCAGGTCGCCAGCGGTTGCCAGATCGAGCTCACCCATCAGGCGATACCTGAGATCGCCATCCTGCGCGACCTGGAAGGCCATCGCGTTCACCCCCGCGTCGAGCCGACATCCGAAAGGTAGCCAACGGTATCGGATCGCTCAGTCCGGAACCGTACGCAGCCGCTTCGCGCCGGGCTCCGGCGGGGGCTGTAGGCTGGTCAACGCCACGGGACGCTTCCCGGTGTTCTCGGCCATCAGGGGCGGGTTCAGAGTCGTCGACCACCCTCGGCCCCGAGCCTCGCCAAGTCTCCCCGAACGTGGGAAGGAGGCCGGCATGCCGGCGCCCTCAGGGCCAACTTCACGACAGGACCCCAGCAATCGATTGCTCGAACTGCTCCCGAACGGTGAGCGCGACCGCTTGCGTTCGAACATGGATCGGATCCCCATCGAGCCTCACGACGTCTTCATGCGGCCGGGAGATGCCATGAGGAGTGTGTACTTCCCGCTGCGGGGGGTGGTGTCGCTCATGACCCCGATGGAGGATGGCTCCGCCGTCGAGACGGCGACGGTCGGCAACGAGGGCATGGTCGGGATCCAAGTGTTCCTCGCCGGGGGTGCCATCGGCAACGCCCAGGCGATCGGGCAGATCCCCGGTGAGACGCTGCGGATAGACGCGGACCACTTCCGGGCCGAGATCGGCGCGGACGGCAAGTTCCGCGAGATCCTCTTCGCGTACGCACAGGCGCTCTTCGCTCAGATCTCCCAGGGCGTGGCATGTAACGGCATCCACAACGTCCAGGAACGGTGCGCGCGATGGCTGCTGGAGAGCCACGACCGAGCCGGATCCGACGCGTTCCTCCTGACCCAGGAGTTCCTCGGGGACATGCTGGGCGTGCGACGGGCCTCCGTCACCGTGGCCGCGAAGACCCTCCAGATGGCGGGGGTGATCGAGTACCGACGCGGCCGGATCACGGTGACCGACCGCGCCGGACTCGAGGAAGCGTCGTGTGAGTGCTACGGCGTCATCAAGGAGGAGTACCGGCGCCTCGTCGTCGGTACCTGAGCCGTCGCTGTTCGGCCGTGCACGCGTCCGCCCGGCCGGCCACGACCTCGGAGGGATGCCTTACCCTCCCGGCATGAGCGCTGCCGGATGCGGTAGAGGCCCGTGAGCGGGCGGCCTGCGGGATCGATCCAGGGGCTCTACGAGATTCCGCCCGAGCGGTTCGTCGCCGCCCGGGATGCGCTGGCGAAGGAGCTGAAGGACGCGGGTCGCGCGGACGAGGCATCCGCCGTCAAGAAACTCCGCCGACCCAGCGTGGTCGCGTGGGCCGTGAACACCGCCGCGCGCGAGCATATGGACTCCGTGGAGGCGCTGCTCGAAGCCGGCCGTGAGCTCCGACGAGCGCAACGCAAGACGTTGTCCGTCGCGGGCACCGACGAGCTCCGACGCGCCGCCGACGCTCGCCGGGTCGTGATCCAGCAGCTCGCGGAGGCGGCGGTGCGCGCGGTCGGCGATCGCGGCGCGACCCACCGCGACGCGATCGAGGCGACGCTCACTGCCGCGTCCGTCGACGACGCTCTCGCCCAGCGGCTCCGAGCCGGCACGCTCGAGCGTGAGGCGAGCCCACCGGCGGGCTTCGGCGCGGTCGAGGGCTTCGAGCTGCTGACGGGCGGCGCGTCCGCTGACGAGCAGGCGGAGGAGTCGCCGGCCGCACGCCGCGAGGCGGAACGGGAGCGAGCGCAGGTCGCGAGGGAGGCCGAGCGACGGGCGGCGTCCGCGGAGCGGAGCGCCGAACGTGCCGCCGAGCATGCGAGACAGCAGAAGGAGAAGGCGGCGGAGGCGGCCGCGGCCGCGAAGGAAGCCGACGCGGAGGCCAAGCGCTTGGCCGACGAGGCCCGGACCGAGCGCAAGCGAGCCGATCGTGCGGCGCGCGACGCGCATTGACGTGGGCGTCAGCTCGTGGGCGCGCTGCGCTCCGGGTGCCCGGCCTCGGGATCGAGGATCGTGCCGTCCGCCGTGAGCACGCGCGGCGGGCCGAGGCGGTTCGCGACCGTTCGCGGTAGTACGAACTCGCGGTACGGCTTCGAGGGGTCGATCCACTCGAACCGCTCCGCGAGCTCGACCGGCACCTCGAGCACCAGCACCGATCCGCCCTCGGGTCCATCCTCCACGGGCACCGGGACGTCCGCGAACCACGATCCTTCCCATGCGCCGTCGCGCATCGGATTCTCCAGGCTGTCCACGAACCCCTCCCGCAGGATCTCCTCCGCGGCCGCGGTCCGGTGGTACAGGCGCAGCGTGTTGCTCGGGGGCGGTTCCTCCGGAGCCGGAGCCGCATGGCGGCGAACCCGTCCGTCGCCGAGGATCGCGGGCGGACGTCCGGCCTCGAGCAGGATCGAGGTGCCCTCGTCCATCGCGATCAGGTCGACGGGAGCGGTCGTCGCCACCTCGGCCAACCAGCGCTCCGGTCGCGAGGATGCGTGGACGGCCAGCGCCATCGAACGGAGGGGACCGAGCCCGCGCCCCCACCGAGTCGGTGCCTCCGCTCCCTCCTCGGCGAACAGGCATCGCTCGCAGAGCGCCATCGCTCCGGCGCTGGAACCGGCCAGTCCCAGCCCACGCCGCCGCGCAGGCATCGCCGCGGTCCAGAGGACCGAGTCCTGGAGCGACGGGACGAGGTTCTTCGGATCGCCGCCGGCGAGGAACAGCAGGTCCACGTCGCCCGGGTCGTCGTCGGGGCGCAGGATCCGCGGCGCCCCGCCCAGGGAGCGGTAGTGCGCGAGCGCCTGAGCCGCGAGCGCGGCGGCACCTGAGGGGTCCGCATCGAGCACGAGGCCGATCCGCGGCCCGCAGCGCTCGATCAGGATCCGGTCGAGCTCTTTCGTCCGATCCTCGAACTGGTCGCTGGAGATCAGCGCGATCGGTCCGGCTCCCGGGGGAAGCGGTTCCAGCGCCAGGAGCACGTCCCGGTCCACCAGTCCCTCGGCGCCTGCCAGGACGGCCTCGGGATCGAACGACTCGCCCGAGGCGAATCGTCGGCCGGCCGGCCCTCGCGAGAGGAACGCTCCGCCCTCACCGACCACGGTCCACGATCCGCCGACCCGTGCGACCGCCGTCCGTTCGTCGATGCCCAGTGCCACGCCGGTCTCGGGGATCCGCGTGAGGAAGTACTCCCGCAGGCCGGACCGGTGCCGGTCGAGGGCGTCGAAATGCGGGAGGATCCAGGTCTTGGGGACGACCTCCAGGCCGGGCACCCAGCGCTCCTCCCAGACCGCGTCCGTCATGCTCTCGGGGGCGAACGAGCCGGCGATGCACGCTCCGGCGCTGCAACCGGCGAAGGCGGCGCCCTCGTGCAGCCTCGTCAGCACGGCATCCCAGAACCGGGAACCGGCCAGCGTGGATGCGAGGTAGGCGGCGTTGCCGCCAGAGAAGAAGATCATGCTTGTCCGCTCGAGCTCCCCGACGAGCCTCGCCCGTTCGGAGTCGTCGCGCCCGCGCAGGTCGATCACCCGGGCCGGCACTCCGATCGAGGCGTAGTGCTCGAGTCCCTTCCGGGCCCATTCGTCGAAGGTCGCCCCTTCGAGGGCCGACGCCGTCGGCACGATCGCGACCGTGCCGTCCCCGGTCGCGGCGGCGCCGAGGAGCTCGAGCTCCAGCTTCCTCGTCCAGGGCTCGAACTCGCCGGAGCCGAGCAGCGCGATCGGGCCCGTCGGTGCGGTCATGCCGGGTCAGATACCGCACCCGCAGTCCGAGGAAACCGGCCGCCGGGGTTTCCTCGGGGGGCACGCGGGAATGATGCGAACACCTGGCGGCGATGAGAGGGAGGGGTCATGGACGCGATCCAGCTGTTGAAGGACGACCACGAGAAGATGAAGAAGCTCCTCAGCGAGGCGGAGCAGACCACGGAGCAGGCAGCGAAGACGCGGGAAGAGCTCTTCACCACGATCAAGGAGGAGCTCACGGTCCACGAGACGATCGAGGAGGAGATCTTCTACCCGGCGCTGAAGGACCATCCCAAGACCAAGGAGATCGCGCTGGAGGCCTACGAGGAGCACCACGTGGTCGACATGGTCATGGCGGAGATCGAGGGAGTCGCGTTCGACGACGAGA
>DASQTT010000047.1:0-8083 GCA_035641735.1 Actinomycetota bacterium
ACGATCGAGCACGTCGTGACACTCCGCCGGTGCGAGAACGAGCACGACTTCGCGCCCGGACGTGACGTCTGGTACCACGACCTGATCGCCGACCAACCCACCGAGTGCGAGCCGGAGGAGATGGACGCGGAGGACATCCTCTATCTGCTCTACACGAGCGGCACGACGGGCAAGCCGAAGGGGATCGCGCACACCACCGGCGGGTACCTCACCCAGGTCGCCGCGACGCACCGGATGATCTTCGATCTCCACGAGGACGACGTGTTCTGGTGCGCGGCCGACTGCGGCTGGGTGACCGGCCACTCCTACATCGTCTACGGACCGCTCGCGAACCACACGACGGGGATCATGTACGAGGGCGCGCCGGACTGGCCGGACAAGGACCGGTGGTGGTCGATCGCGGAGACGTACCGCGCGACGATCCTCTACACGGCGCCGACCGCGATCCGCGCGTTCATGCGCTGGGGGATCGAATACCCGGGCAAGCACGATCTTTCCTCCCTCCGGCTCCTCGGGTCGGTCGGGGAACCGATCAATCCCGAGGCCTGGATGTGGTACTGGAAGGTGATCGGCGGGGAGCGGTGCCCCGTGGTCGACACGTGGTGGCAGACGGAGACCGGCGCGATCCTGATCAGCCCCCTGCCCGCGATCACGACGCTGAAGCCCGGCTCGGCCACCCTCCCGTTGCCGGCCATCGAGGCCGACATCTACGACGAGGCGGGCAAGAGCGTGCCGCTCGGCGGGGGCGGGTACCTCGTCCTGACCCGGCCGTGGCCTGCGATCTCGCGCACGATCTGGGGGGACCCGGATCGGTACGTCGAGACCTACTTCTCGAAGTACGGTCCGGAGGTGTACGTCGCCGGCGACGGCGCCAAGCGCGACGAGGACGGGCACTTCTGGCTGCTCGGACGGATCGACGACGTGATGAACGTGGCGGGCCACCGCCTGTCCACCTTCGAGATCGAGTCGGCGCTCGTGGACGACGACAAGGTGGCCGAGGCCGCCGTGGTCTCGAAGCCGGACGATCTCGTCGGGGAGGCGATCGTCGCCTTCGTGACGCTGAAGGCCGGCTACGAAGGCGACGACGAGCGGGCGAGGGAGCTCCGCGAGCACGTCGCCGACAAGATCGGCAAGATCGCCCGGCCACACGCGATCGTCTTCACGAACGACCTCCCGAAGACCCGCTCGGGCAAGATCATGCGGCGGCTCCTCCGGGACGTGGCGCGCGGCCGTGAGCTCGGGGACGTCACGACCCTCGCGAACGCCGAGATCGTCGAACAGATCCGCGACATGCCGTCGTCCGGCCAGGGCGACGAGTAGCCCTCAGCCGCCCAGGTGGCGGCGGAAGAAGTCGATCGTCATGTCGGCGTGCGCGATCCGCTCTTCGATCGCGGTGGCGTGGTGCCCCGCGCCGTAGAGGTGCACCTGCACCTCGTGGTCGCGCGCTCGCAGCGCGTGGGCGTACACCATCACCTGACCGAGCGGACAGCGGCTGTCGTGCTCGCCGGCGATCATCAGCATCGGCGCGCGTACCCGATCCACGTAGGTCATCGGGTTGCGCTCACGGTAGAGACCGGGGAGATCCATCGGGGACCCGCCGAGCGTCGCGAGGTCCCACGCTCGCAGCGCCGGCGCGCACTCGTAATGCGCGGCGACGTAGTCCCCGACCGGGATGCCGGCGCACGCCGCTCGCCACCGCTCGGGATGCAGCCCCGCGAGGAGCGTCGTCAGGTAGCCGCCCCAGGACCATCCCTCCAGGAACAGCGCGCCGGGGTCCGCCGTGCCGCGCGAGACGAGGTGGTCGATCCCGGCGACGATGTCCTCGCTCTCGGGGAACCCGATGTTGCCTCGGAGCACCTCCCGGAACGCCGTCCCGCGCCCGGTCGATCCCCGGTAGTTCGCCTGGAGGACCGCGAATCCCTGGTCGACGAAGGCCTGCAGCGCCGGGTCCCACAGATCCGTGTGGTGCCACCCCGGGCCGCCGTGGATCGACGCGATCGTCGGGAACGGTCCGCCGCCCTCCGGGGCCGTCAGGAAGCCGTGGATCGTGTCGCCCGACGGGTTCGTCCAGGAGATCGGCCGGCTCCGAGCCGACGGAGGAGGATCCTGACCCGGGAGCCCGACGACGATCCCCCCGGTCGTGTCGCGAACGGACGGCGGCGCCACGCTCGAGTCGCATCGGTACCAGAGCGCCCCGTCGGGTCGGAAGGCGGCCTCGTAGATCGTCCCCTCGACGGACATCTCCTCCTCGATCGCGGCCGAGCGAGGATCGACGGTGAGGAGTCGTTGGATCCCTCCGCCGGGGTCGTGGTGCACCAGCAGGCGCGAGCCGTCGATCGTCCACGTCACCGGGATCACGGGCCCGTCCAGGCCCTCCAGCGAGAGGTCGGTGCGGTCCCCCGAGCTCAGGTCCCACACGCCCGGTCGTTCGATCCCGCTCCGTTCCTGCTTGATCATCAATCGCGCGCCGTCGGGCGCCCAGGCCACGGACTCCAGATGGAGGTCGGGGTCGACCTGCTCGCCCACCGTCTCTCCCGTCCGGACGTCCAGCACGCGCAGCGCCTGGCGATCGATGTCGCCGCGCTCGGAGTGACCCAGGCACAGCAGCGCCACGTCCGCCGAGAGACCGCCGCCGCCTTGCGGCCATTCGGTGCCCACCCGAGAGGGATGCGGGCTCCGGTAGAGCTCGCGAGTGGGCCCGCCGTCCGCGGCCACCCACACGCCGTACCCGTCGTCCGTGGCGATCCCCGCCGCGACGGTGGATCCGACGAGGGACAGGCCCATCGACCAGCCCTCCGGGACGCCCCCGAGCAGTGGCGCCGCGTTACGATCCGCTTCGAAGGGCGAGGCGATCCAGTGTCCGCGCTCGCTCCCGTCCTCGTCGTACCACCAGATGACCGCACTCCCGTCGGGGACGATGTAGGCCTCCTCCGCACCGACGCCGCCGTCGGAGACCTTCCGGCGGCGACCCGAGGCCAGGTCCCAGGCCCATGCCTGCCAGCTGCCGTCCTCGGTCGTAACCGCGGCCAGCCGATCGGGCGCGAGCGACGCCCACTCGAGCTGCTCGATCGTGGGCACGCGGAAACGCCGGACCCAGGCCGGTTCCTCGCGCGTGGGGCTCATCCGCCGGCGAGCGTACCCCGGTGGCGGCGCGACCTCGCCGCTTGTCACGCCCGGACGGCCGCGCCTAGAATCCTTAGCACTCGGACGACTGGAGTGCTAGCAGTCGCTCCGAACGCCTGAGAGGGCGTCAGCCGGAGACAGTCGGAGAAGGAGGGCACGAGGGATGGCTCCCAAGCTCATCAGTTTCCAGGAGGAGGCACGGCGGTCGCTCGAGCGCGGCATGGACCAGCTCGCCAATGCCGTGAAGATCACGCTCGGACCGAAGGGCCGCAACGTCGTCCTCGAGAAGAAGTGGGGTGCGCCCACGATCACGAACGACGGCGTCTCGATCGCGAAGGAGATCGAGCTCGAGGAGCCGATGGAGAAGATCGGCGCCGAGCTCGTGAAGGAGGTCGCGAAGAAGACCGACGACGTGGCCGGCGACGGGACGACGACGGCGACCGTGCTCGCGCAGTCGATCGTGAAGGAAGGCCTCCGCAACGTGGCGGCCGGCGCGAACCCGATGTCGATCAAGCGCGGGATCGAGCAGGCCGTCGAGCTCGCCGTCGAGGCGATCAGGAACTCCGCGAAGGAGGTCGACGCGAAAGAGGACATCGCGCACGTCGGTGCGATCTCCGCGGCCGACCCCGAGATCGGCGAGAAGATCGCCGAGGCCGTGGACAAGGTCGGTAAGGACGGCGTGATCACGGTCGAGGAGTCGAACACCTTCGGGATGGAGCTCGAGTTCACCGAGGGGATGCGGTTCGACAAGGGCTTCATCTCGCCGTACTTCATCACCGACCCCGAGCGGATGGAGGCGGTCCTCGAGGACCCTTACGTCCTGATCGCGAACTCGAAGGTCTCGGCCGTGAAGGACCTGCTGCCGGTCCTCGAGAAGGTCATGCAGACCGGGAAGCCGATCGTCGTCCTCGCGGAGGACGTTGAGGGCGAGGCGCTCGCGACGCTCGTCGTGAACAAGATCCGGGGGACGTTCCGGTCCGCCGCCGTGAAGGCACCCGGCTTCGGCGATCGCCGCAAGGCGATGCTGCAGGACATCGCGATCCTCACCGGCGGCCAGGTGATCTCCGAGGAGGTCGGTCTCAAGCTCGAGAGCGCCACGATCGATCTCCTGGGCACCGCCCGCAAGGTCGTCGTCACGAAGGACGAGACGACGATCGTCGAGGGCGGCGGCAAGGACGAGGACATCAAGGGCCGGATCAACCAGATCAAGTCCGAGATCGAGAAGACCGACTCCGACTACGACCGGGAGAAGCTGCAGGAGCGGCTGGCCAAGCTCTCCGGCGGCGTCGCGGTGATCAAGGTCGGCGCGGCCACTGAGGTCGAGCTGAAGGAGAAGAAGCACCGCATCGAGGACGCGGTGCAGTCCACGAAGGCCGCGGTCGAGGAGGGCATCGTCGCCGGCGGCGGCGTGGCGCTCCTGAACGCGCAGACGGCGCTCGACAAGGTCGACCTCGAGGGCGACGAGCTGACCGGCGCGGCGATCGTTCGCCGGGCGCTCGAGGAGCCGGTCAAGCAGATCGCGTTCAACGCCGGTCTCGAGGGCGGCGTCGTGGTCGAGAAGATCCGCTCGATGGACCCCGGCCAAGGCCTGAACGCGGCCACCGGCGAGTACGGCGACATGTTCAAGTTCGGCATCGTCGACCCCGCCAAGGTGACCCGTTCGGCGCTGCAGAACGCCGCGAGCATCGGGGCGCTGTTCCTGACGACCGAGGCCGTCGTCGCCGAGAAGCCCGAGAAGGAGAAGGCCGCTCCCGCCATGCCCGGCGGCGGCGACATGGACTTCTAGGGTCCTCACGGAGCACTGAGCGGGGCCGGCGCGCGGAAAGCGCGCCGGCCCCGCCGCGTCCCCGAGGAGCGTCCGCTACCGTGAGCGGCCGTGGAGGCCGAGGTCCGGATCCCGATCAGGTGGCGCGACGTGGACGCGTACGGGCACGTGAACAACGCCGTGTTCCTGAACTACCTCGAGGAGGCCCGGGACCGGCTGGTGTCGTCGCTCTTCGGCGACGCGTCGTGGGACTTCGTGGTCGCGCGCGTGGCGATCGACTACCGCGCTGAGCTGAGCCAGTCCGACGGTGAGGCGGTCGTTCGGTGCCGGGTGACCGGGATCGGCACCTCGAGCGTGCGGACCGCCGAGGAGGTTCGAAAGACCGACGGCACGCTCGCCGCCGAGGCGGCGTCGGTCGTCGTCGCGAGGAACCCCGAGACGGGCACGAGCCGCCCGCTGTCGGACGAGGAGCGTGCCACCCTGCAGGGAGCGGTCGAGGAGGTCTAGCCCCTCGGCACGATCCGTCGGCCGTGCACGAAGTGATCGCGGTACCAGCCGGACTCGACCCACATCAGCGTCACCCCGCCCACGCTGCTCGACGAGTCGAGCGACCACCCGTTGCCAACGTAGACGTCGACGTGGTCGACGCGTCCGTCGCGGTCGCCGTCGTAGAACATCAGGTCCCCGGGGATGAGATCCCGGTACGGGAGCCGGTTCTTCGTCAGCCGGGACATCTCCGCCGAGGTCCGCTGCGGCAGCGACCATCCCTGGTACGGGCGAGGGGGAGCCACCTCCCACGGCGCGTCGTCTCGGCGGAGCAGCCACCAGCTGAGTCCGGAGCAGTCGAAGCCGGGGCCAGGCTGCGTGCCGAAGGCCGCGGGCCCCGGCGTCTCGAGCCCCCACTCGCCGGCCCAGATGTACGGGTAGCCGACGTAGCGGACACCCCAGTTCACGATCGAGCGTCGAGCGGCGGTCATCGCGGGAAGGACCATGCCCTCGTACTGGTTCTCGAGGTACGGCACGACCCACGACTCGAGGGTCGTGGCGCGGTACAACGACCAGGCCACCTGCTTGCGGCGGAGGACGTCGCGCGGGGTGACGTCCTGGGACTCGTCGACCCTGTTGTTGAACCGGAGACCGAGGCGCATCGCGAGCAGGTTGAAACCGAACATCGCCGGCGTGTCGAACCCGTGCCCGTCCCTCGTCGCCAGATCGCCCAGGGCGTTGGCCGTGTCGCTCATCCCGAGCGCTACGACGAGCGATCGATGGACCTGCCGGGCCGTCACGAAGGCGGTCGGGTCGAAGGCGTCGTCGGATCCCCGAATCAGCCAGCGGTGAGCGACGGCGACCGCCGCCCAGCGCCAGGCGGCGTCTGACTGGTCGAGGTCGGAGAACGTGATGGCCAGATCGGGCACCTCGTCCGGGGCGAACGCCCGGACGAGCGCTCGTGCCCATCGGATGCGCGACTCGAACGCGTCCGGACGGAACCGCCAGTCTCCGTCGGCATCGGGCGCGTAGTCGCGCATCCAGTCGTTCCACCCGGCGACGTGGTTGATCGCTCCCTTCGCCCAGACGTCGTCGGAGCCCAGGTCCGCCCACGCGATCGAGGGCATCCTCGCCCCTTGGGAGCGCGGCGTGTGGACCGCGGATGGTGCGGGTCCGCTGCCGTTCTCACCCTCGCGCCAGGACGGCGGGGTGGCCTCAGCTGCGGTAGAGCCCAGTGGGATCGTGAGCGCCGCCAGTAGGGTCGCCGCAACCACGCGCTTCGAGCGACGGCGAAGCCTGGCTACCCTCTCGGCCATAGATGGAGCGTCGGCGGCGACGCCGCGACACTTTAGGCCGGGGCTCTCCCGGCAGGGGAGTCGGCCGATGGGACTAGTCGGCCGGGCCGGTCCCCCGGACCTCCTGGACGCGCTGAAGCGCCTCGCGGAGATCGCGGAGCCAGTCCTCCTGCCGCTCGGCCACGAGCCGCACGCACCACGCGAGGGCGTGGCTGCGGCTCCTGGCGACTCCGGCCTCGATCAGCGTGTCCAGCACGCGACGCTCATCCATCCGCAGGCGCGTCATCGCCGGGACGGCGAGCCTCGTGAACGTCTTCGACACATCCCCACAGGTGGCACCCCAGCTCACCTTGCGCTGGAAGCGTCGCTGCGCTTCTTCGGCGATCCGCATCCGCTTGCGACGCGTGTCCTCACGGAAGCCGGCGATCCGAGGTTCGAGGGCCGCCCGGCGGGCCTCGTCTCCCGCGTCGGCGGGCAGCTCCGGTTCGGAGAGTCTCCCCACCACCAGGATCTCCTCGCGATCGACCGTCACCTCCGGGCTCGCCTCGAACCAGTCGGACGGGATCCGTCCCGCGAACCAACCCGTGATCTCTTCCATCTCACCCCTCCGCCTCGTGGGCAAGCGAGATTACAGCATTACAACCTCTCCGCCGCCAGGCATGATGCGAAGGCGCGACGGTTCGAGCCCCGAAACGTCCTCGCACGCCATCGGGGGTAGCGTGCGGGGTATGCGCACCACGGAGTTCGAGGTCAGCACGGCCGGCGAGCGTGTCGTCGACATCACGGAGCGTGTCCGGGCGTTCGCGGACGAGGCCGGCGAGGACGGCCTCCTCCATGTCTTCCTGCCGCACGCGACCGCGGGGCTCGCGCTGATGGAGACCGGTTCCGGCTCCGAGCGCGATCTGGACGAGGCCATCGAGCGGTTGCTTCCTCGGGAGGATCGGTATGCGCACGGCCACGGCTCCGTCGGGCACGGCGGCGATCATCTGCTGCCCGTGTTCGTCGGTCCCTCCCTCGTGCTCGCCGTGGAGCGCGGCGGTCTCGTCCTCGGGACGTGGCAGTCGGTCGTCGTCGTCGACCCGAACCGGGAGAACGACGTGCGGCGGGTGCGGCTCGGGTTCCTGGCCGGCTAGAGGTACTGTCCGGGCGACCGCTCCGACCGCCCCGTCTCCGCCGGCGCCGACGTGACGGCCTGGACGTCGCGCTCCCGGAGCAGGACCATCTCCTGTCCGTCGAGCTCGACCTCGAGGCCGGACGAGGGGAGGAAGAGGACCCGGTCGCCCTGTTTCGCCACCCGC
This sequence comes from Actinomycetota bacterium, assembly GCA_035641735.1. GTDB lineage: Bacteria > Actinomycetota > UBA4738 > UBA4738 > HRBIN12 > JAJNBA01. The sequence goes on from DASQTT010000047.1 coordinate 7,968, forward strand.
ACATCGGGCCCGATCAGGCGCACGTCTGCCCACTCGAGCCGCCGCGGCGCGGGCGCGGCCGTGGCGGGGATCAGGAGGCCGCTCGCTGAGCGACGCTCCCGGTTCTCGGGCAGCTG
>DASQTT010000048.1:0-2244 GCA_035641735.1 Actinomycetota bacterium
TCAGCGGACGCGGATCGCGCGAGAGGTTCGCGAAGAGGAAACCGGCGGCGGTCTCGACGGGGAAGCCGTGCAGCGGGTAGTCGTCCCGGTCGAACCGCTCGTCCTCCTTGACGTTCGGCGTGCCGATCAGGCAGCCCTTCAGGTCATAGGTCCAGCCGTGGTACGGGCACGAGAACGCCTTGCGGACGCTGCCGGAGGCCGGCTCATCGTCGAGGAACTTCGTGCCGCGGTGCGAGCAGACGTTGTAGAAGCCGTGCAGCTCACCGTCGAGATCTCGGGTGATGAAGACGGACTCGCCGGCGAGGTCCCGAACGAGGTAGTCACCCGGCTTCCCGACCTCCTCCTCACGGCCGAGGCACACCCAGTCCCCCCACCAGATCCGCTCCTTCTCCTCGGCCCAGACCTCCTCCGAGGTGTAGTCGTGGCCGGTCAGCGTCGGTCGCGGCCGCCATTCGTGCTCGTCGTAGCGGATCGGCTGGTGCTGCTGCTGCTGCTGCATCGTCGTGTCCTCCGAACGGGTCCCTCAGGATACCCCGATGTTTGAACGGCCGTTCAACTTCTCGATCGCGACGCTATCCGGTATCCCGACTGTAGGCCACTACGCTGCGCCGATGCATGCGGTCGAACGGGCGACGCCGGGGCGCGTAGCCTCCCTCGCCGCGCTGCTCGGAAGGGCGTTCGCCGACGATCCGATGTTCGTGTGGCCGCTCGGCGCGGCCTCCACGCGGGAGCACGCGGAGGGCTTCTTCCGTGCCTTCGACGAGCGCCTCGCCGCGCTTGGATGGCTGTGGACGACGCCCGGCGACCACGGCGTGGCCGCGTGGGTCCCACCCGGCCAGGACGTCGCGATGATGGAGATCGATCGCGAGCTCCGGCCGGCGATCGCGGCCGTCACGCTCGATTGCGGCGCCCGATACGAGGCCATGTGGGAGTGGATCGCGTCGAAGCTTCCCGACGAGTCCTTCTGGTACCTCGACCACATCGCGGTCGAAGCCGGGAGCCGTGGCTCCGGGCTCGGCACCGCGCTGATCCAGCACGGACTGGCGATGGCGGAGCGCGACGGCGTGCCCGCCTTCCTGGAGACCGCGCGATCCGAGAACGTCGGCTACTACGAGCGTCGCGGGTTCCGGGTCGTCGCCGACGACGACGTGCCGGACGGCGGTCCACACCTGTGGTTCATGTCGCGGCCCCCGGGCCGGGCGCGCCCGGAGACTGGCCCATGAACCCGGCGTCGCCGGGCCCGAGGCTGTCGGCGAAGCGAGCGATCTCGTCGGTGTGCTCGGCGTAGTGATCGATCGTCTCCTCCTTGAACCAGCTCTCCGCCTCGTGCGTCACGGCATCGACCGCGCCCAATGCCCGAAGCGCGCGATCCCGTTCCTGCATCGCCGAGGACATCACCTGCTCGTACGGCATCGACTTCGACTGGGCGGCCCACGCGTCGTTCTGGCCCTGCCAGTCGTCGTCCTCGGTCACGTTCTCGCTCCGGGCCAGGATCTCGAGCTTGTCGGCCGCCACGCCGGCCCACTTCCCGACGTGGAAGACGAGGTCGTTGGTCGACCAGCCCGGCACGACCTCACTCTCACGGCGCACGTGCTCCGGGATCCGTCGCACTGCCCCCACGAACGCCTCCCAGGCCTTCCGTTCGAGCTCGAGGAGCTGCTCCCGCTCCATCAGCGGGTCCTCGGGAAGCCGAGGTCGACGGCGGAGGTCGCTGGATCCGGCCAACGGGCCGTGACGACCTTCCCGCGGGTGTAGAACTGGACCCCTTCGGGTCCGTACATGTGGTTGTCGCCGAAGAGGGACGACTTCCAGCCGCCGAACGAGTAGTACGCGACCGGCACGGGGATCGGCACGTTCACGCCGACCATCCCGACGTTCACGTCGAACTGGAACTGCCGCACCGCGCCGCCGTCGCGGGTGAAGATCGCGACGCCGTTCCCGTACGGGTTCTCGTTCACGAGGCGGAGCGCCTCCTCGTACGTGTCGACCCGGACGACCGAGAGCACCGGCCCGAAGATCTCGTCCTTGTACGCGTCCATGTCATCGGTCACGTGGTCCAGCAGCGAGACGCCGAGGAAGAACCCGTCGCCCTGCGCCGCCGCGTCCTCGCGCCCGTCCCGGACGATCGTTGCCCCCTGCGCGGGCCCGGACTCGAGATAGCCGGCCACCTTGTCCCGGTGGTCCTTCGTGACCAGCGGCCCCATCTCGGAATCCGGATCGGTTCCCGGTCCCACCTTCACCTTG
>DASQTT010000049.1:0-13619 GCA_035641735.1 Actinomycetota bacterium
TCCGCGGTCGCGAGGGTCCACGAGCTCGACCCCGAGCAGGAACCCTAGGCCCCGGACCTCGCCCACGATCGGGACGTCCTCGAGCGCGGACGCGAGCTCGCCGCGGAGCGACGGTCCTCGTTCCCGGACCCGTTCGACGAGACCTCGCTCCTCGATCAGGTCGATGACCGCCAGGCCGACGGCCGACGAGAGCGGCGCGCCGTCCCAGGTGTGGCCCAGGTCGAACTCGCGAGATCCGCGATCGATCGCGTCGTAGACGTGCTGCCGGCAGAGCACCCCGCCGAGCGGCGCGAACCCGGCGCCGAGACCCTTGCCGATCGAGACGAGGTCGGGCTCGATCGGGAGCTGCTGTGCCGCCAGCCAGCTCCCGACCCGGCCGACCCCGGTGACGACCTCGTCGAAGCAGACCAGGAACCCGTGCTCGCGCCGTCGTTCGTCCAGCCCCTGCCAGAACCGGTCGGGTGGGGAGTAGCCGGGGAGGGCCGCCGCGCTCACCGGCTCGCAGAAGAACGCGGCCACGGTCTCCGGCCCCGCCTCGTCGATCGCGGCGTCCAGGGCCGAAAGCGAAGCCTCGCCCGTCGGGTCGAACCGAGCGGTCGAGGGTGGGATGTGCAGGTGCGACGCGAGGTACGGTTCGTACGGCGCTCGGAGCGACGGCCGCCCGCTGAGCGCCAGGGTGCCCATCGTCGAGCCGTGGTACGCCTGCGCCGGGGAGATCACCCGCCAGCGATCGGGCTCTCCCCGCTCGACGTGGTAAAGGCGGGCCAGCTGCAAGGCGGTCTCGTTCGCCTCGGACCCTCCCGAGACGAGCCGGACACGAGCCATCTCCGGCGCCACCGTCTCGAGGAGCCGGGCTGCCAGCCGCTCCTGCGGCTCGCTCGTGAAGTGATGGTTGTAGAAGTACGCGATCCGTTCCGCCTGCGACCGCCACGCGGCGACGATCTCCGGGACGCCGTAGCCGAGCGAGGCCACCATCGCGCCGCCCGAACTCGCGTCCAGGATCCGGCGACCGTCCGACGTGGTGAGCCAGACGCCCTCTCCTCGTTCGATCACGGGATAGGACAGGTCGAGGAAGCGGGGCAGCACGCTGGTCGAGTCCGCTCCGACCGGTCCGGCCATCGTCCTCGGCCTCCCGACCGCTCAGCCGCCGGCGCCGCCGGCGCCCTCGTGCTCGGGCGCGGCCTTCGCCACGTCGTGCAGGAAGCGCTCGAGCAGCTGCCAGGCGTTCCGGCGGGCCTGGACCGCGATGCGCTTCGTCTCGTCGAGGAGGCCGTCCGGATCCACGCCGTCGGCGTCGAGCTCGTGCCGGTAGACCCGGACCCAGTCGTCCATCATCTCGGTGGTGACCTCCGGGTGGAACTGGAGCCCGAGGCTCCTGCCGGCGACGAAAGCCTGCGGGCCGGCGTCCGATTCGGCGAGCAGCGTGGCGCCGGGCGGCAGCGTGAACGTGTCGAAGTGCCACTGGAACCACGGCCCGTCGGGCACGAGGTCGGGATCCTTGCTGCGCACCATGAGCCAGCCGATCTCGGATGTGTCGCTCCGGTACACGTCGGCCCCGAGGATGCGGGCGAGCATCTGACCGCCGAAGCACAGGCCGAGGACCGGGACGTCGGCCTCGACCGCCTCCCGCATCAGCTCCGCTTCCTTCGGGACGAACGCCTTCGTGTCGTCGAACGCGGCGAACTCGGAACCCAGCGAGACGATCAGGTCGTAGTCGGTGGGATCGACGTGGCGTTCCTCGAGATCGATCCGGAGGGTGTCGACGTCCGCGTCGTGTTCCGCGAGCCACGCGGTGACGTGGCCCGGCGGGGTGGGTTCCTCGTGCTGCAGGATCAGGGCACGCAGCCTGGAGGGCTCGCGTTCGGTCATCGAGGACCTCCGACCGGCTCCGGGGCGCGTTCGAGCAGCGGCTCCACCTCGCCCGCGACGTGCCGCACGGTGTCGACGAAGCGCGACACCATCTCCCCGAGCTCCTCGTCGGTCGTCGTGAACGGCGGCGCGAACAACGTCTGGTCGCCGGCGTAGCCGTCGCGGGTCGGCTGGGTCGAGAGCGTGATCAGGCCGCGGTCGAAGGCGGCGGCGTCGATCCTGCCGCCGACCCGAAGGTCCGGCGGCAGGAACGACGAGCCGTCACGCGGATCGACGAACGACACCCCCAGGAGGTAGCCGTGGCCACGGACCTCGCGGACGAGCGGGACGTCGGCGAACGCGTCCGACAGCTCGTCACGGAGCGCGGCGCCCCGCTCGCGCACGCGGTCCACGAGCCCCTCGGAGCGCATCGCGTGCAGCACCGCCAGGCCGACCGCGCACGCGAGCGGGGCGCCGTCCCAGGTGTGCCCGAGGGTGAACCGTCGGGAGCCGGCCGCGATCGCGTCGTAGACGCGATCGCGGACGAGGACCGCCCCGATCGCCGCGTATCCGGCGCCGAGTCCCTTCGCGGTCGCGATCAGATCGGGAGGGCACGCGGTCTCCGCACCCGCGAACCACCGGCCGGTGCGTCCGACGCCCGTCACGACCTCGTCGAAGCAGACGAGGAACCCGTGACGCTCACGCCGTTCGGCCAAGCCCTCCCAGAAGCGTTGCGGAGGCGTGTACGCGGGCAGGGCGGCCGCGCTGATCGGCTCGCAGAAGAAGGCCGACACGTTCTCGGGACCGGCCTCCTCGAGCGCGCGATCGAGCGCCAGCAGGGCCGCGTCGCCCGATGGATCGAACCGCCAGGTGCTCGGGGGGATGTGGAGGTGGCGCGGGAGATAGGGCCCGAACGGTCCGTGCAGGCCGGGCCTGCCGGTCAGCGCCAGCGTCTGGAGGGTCGGGCCGTGGTACGCCTGGGCGGGCGAGATCACCTGCCAGCGGTCCGCGTCGCCGCGCTCGACGTGGAAGCTGCGCGCCAGCTGGATCGCCATCTCGTTGGCGTCGGCGCCGCTCACCGTGAAACGGACGCGGGTGAAGCCCTCGGGCGCCACCTCGACGAGCTCCTCGGCCAGCCGCTCCTGCGCCGGGTTCGTCAGTCGCTCGTTGTGGACGAAGGCGAGCGTTCCGGCCTGGGCCGCGGCCGCCTCCATGATGTCCCGGCGCCCGTGGCCGAGCGTGGCGGCCATCGATCCACCGCTCATCGCGTCGAGGTACCGGCGGCCGTCCGCGTCCTCGATCCACACGCCGTCGCCCCGGACGATCACCGGCATCGCTCGTCCGAGCTCCAGCGGGAGCACGTGGGTGCGGTCGCTCTCGATCGCCGTTCGCGACACCACGTCCTCCTTCCACGATCCTGGCACCCGCAGAACGGCCGGGTCGGGATCTCCATGCGGCATGCGGAAGCGTACGCCACCCCGGCCCTCGTCGCCGAGCCCGGATCGCGGTCGCCCCGCCGCCGATGCGTTGCGGGCCAGCGGGCCGCCACGGTATAACCCCGAGTCCGGGCACGGCGCGACCCGCGAGAGGACCCACGCCGCCGATCGCGTCGAGGGAGGGAGCCGATCGATGGCCGACGTGAAGGAGATCCTCGAGGGCTGGCAGGACCACGACGTCGCGTTCGTGCGCTTCGAGCTCCCCGACATGCACGGGATCTCGAGGTCGAAGACGATCCCTATCGGGCACGCCCTCGACTACGCGCAGCGCGGCGTGAACATGTACGGCGGCACCAGCGTGCTCGACACCCGCTCCGACGTCGTCGGCGGGACGCTGTACCACGAGGAACGGGGCTACGGCGACCAGCTCCTGTTCCCGGACCCCGATTCCGCGGCGGTCCTGCCGTGGGCCGACCGGACGGCACGGTTCATCTGCGACGCGCAGTGGTACGACGGGACGCCGCTCGCCGCCACGCCTCGGCACGTCTTCCGGCGGGCGCTGGACCGGGCCCGCTCGATGGGATTCGAGCCGTTGATGGGCTCGGAGTTCGAGTTCTATCTGCTGACGGGCGATACGCACGAGCCGCTGTTCGAGGGCTACCACATCTTCAATACGCTCCGGAACGACTACGTCCCCACGATCCGGCGGATCGTCGAGGAGATGCCGAGGGTCGGCGTCGACATCATCACGGCGAACTGCGAGTACGCCGGCTCCCAGTGGGAGATCAACTTCGCGCCGGGCCGCGGGCTCGACGGGCCCGACCACGCATTCACGTTCAAAAACGGCGTGAAGGAGATCGCGAAGCAGGACGGGTACCTGGCGACGTTCATGACGAAGCCGTGGACGGGTCAGTCCGGGAGCGGGTGCCACACCCACCTCTCGTTGCTGCGGACGGACTCCGGCGAGAACGCCTTCGGCGACGAGGACGACCCGCAGGAGATGAACGAGACCTGCCGGTCGTTCATCGCGGGGATCCTGCGTCACGCGCGCGCGATCGACGCCGTGATCGCGCCGACCGTGAACTGCCTTCGCCGGCGGCGGCCGCACACGTTCAGCCCGTCGAACATCTCGTGGGGGATCGAGGACCGCTCCGCGCTGGTCCGGGTGAAAGGGGGCGGCGCCTCGAACAAACACGTCGAGTACCGGGCGGCGTCGGCCCTCTCGAACCCGTACCTCGTCGGGGCCGCGCTGCTGCAGGCGGGCCTCAGCGGGGTGGAGGAGGGGCTCGCGGCGCCGGATCCGGCGAGGCCGAACACGCCGGCCGAAGAGGACGCGTCGTTCGAGAAGCTGCCCCTGGACCTCGAGGAGTCGCTCGAGGCGCTCGAGCAGGACCCTGCCGGCAAGGCGTTCTTCGGCGAGGAGTTCGTGACCGCCTACGGCGGAATGCGTCGCCACGAGCTGTCCCGGTTCCGGGACCACGTGTCGGACTGGGAGCGCACCGAGTACCTGGAGCTGTTCTGAGCCCGAGGACGCGGGCGCGCGGCCGTGCCCAGGGCGGCGGCTCGTCCGCCGGGGGACCGGCCGCGCGCCGGCTCGCCGACGCGGACGTGGACGCGGTCGCCCTCGCCTTCGTCGACCCCGCGGGGGTCACGCTCGTGAAGTGCGTGCCGACGCGACGATTCGAAGAGGCCGTCCGCTTCGGGATCGGGCTCTCGCCCGTCTTCTCGGTGTTCCTGTTCGACGACCAGATCACGTCGTCGCCACAGATCGGCGGCCCCACGGGCGACACCCGGCTGATGCCGGATCCCGACCGGACGGTCGCGCTGGCCGCGAGTCCGGGGTGGGCGATGGCGCCGGTGGACCAGGTCGACCAGGACGGTGAACCGTATCCGGCTTGCCCCCGGACGTTCGCCCGTCGCATGCTCGATCGGCTCGGCCGGAAGGGTCTCGAGCTCCAGGGCGGGTACGAGGTGGAGTTCTTCTTGGGGCACCGGTTGCCCCTCGGCCCCGAAGGCGAGCCCGATCCCGAGCCGGCCCACCGAGGACCGGCCTACGGCGCGATCGCGCTCGCCGACGTGGAGCCCTTCGCGACGGATCTGATCCGCGCCTTCGAGACGCAGGGGACGGGCCTGATGCAGTTCCATCCGGAGTACTCCACCGGTCAGCTCGAGCTCTCGGTGCCGCACGAGACCGGGATCGGTGTCGCCGACACGAACCTCGTGGTCCGGCACACGATCCGTGCGGTCGCGCGGACCCATGGGCTCGCCGCGTCGTTCGCGCCGGTCGTGTATCCGGACCTGGTCGGGAACGGGTTGCATCTCCACCTGAGCCTGTGGAACCGGCGCGGACGCAACCTCTTCCAGGGAGGCCGCGGACCGGAGGGCATGACCAGGGAGGCCGAGGCCTTCACGGCCGGAGTCCTTGACTCCCTGCACGCGCTCACGGCGATCACCGCGCCGTCCGTCGCGAGCTACCAGCGGTTGCAGCCGCACCGGTGGAGCGGACCGTGGGCCTGTTGGGGGCGCGAGAACCGCGAGGCCGCCCTGCGGTTCATCACCGGGATGACGGGGAACCGGCCCCAGGCCGCCAACCTGGAGGTGAAGTCGATGGACGGGTCGGCGAATCCTTACCTCGCGCTCGGCGCCGTGGTGGCGGCGGGGCTCGACGGGATCGAACGCGAGCTGTCGCTGCCGGCGCCGGTCCTGGACGATCCCGCCTCGATCTCGACCCGGCGCCGCAACTCGATGGGGATCCACCAGCTCCCTTCGTCTCTGGGCGCCGCGATCGGTCACCTCGATGCCTCCACCGTCCTGCGAGAGGCGATGGGCGACGTGCTCTTCGACGCGTACCTGGCGACGCGCCGGGCCGAGCGCGAGGCGTACGAGGACCAGGACCCGGCGGCGATCGTGCGGGCGCACCGCTGGCGCTACTGATCGGGAGGAGCCGGATGAGCCGGGTCGACCTGTCGGGAGCCGAGGTCGTCGACGCGCACACCCACCCGTACCGGATCGGGGACCTGCTGGCGAAGGGATCGGCCGGGTTCGACACACGAGCGATGTTCCTGGGTGAGTCCTTCGCTTCGTCCTCGAGGATCCACGAGGACCTGTGGGCCGTGGCCGACGGGTTCACGGACTCGACGGTCTTCGGACTGGCGCTTCGCCGGTGGCTGGCGGCACATCTCGGGTGCGACCCGACGCGGGAGGCCGTCACGGCGGCGCGCGACGAGGCGCTCCGAGCCGATCCGACCGGCTACACGAAAGGACTGCTCGACGCCGCGGGCGTCGTCGCCGTGCTCTCCGACGAGGGGTATCCACAGCCGCCGATCGCCGCCGAGGAGTTCGCGGAGACGATCGGGGCCCGGGTCCATCGCGTCGCTCGGCTGGAGCCCTGGATCCTCCGTCACCGCGAGGGGACGTTCGACGACCTCGTCTCGGGTGTCGAGAGCGAAGCGACCGATGCCGCGTCGGATCCGAACTGCGTCGCGTTCAAGTCGATCGTCGCGTACCGCACCGGGCTGGACGTCGGCAAGCCGAGCGCCGCCGATGCCGCCGAGGCGTTCGATCGCTGGAAGGGCGAAGGGTGGCGCGAGAGCCGCGACCACGCGAAGCCGGTCCGTGACTTCCTGATCCGCCGAACGCTCGTCGTGGCTGCCGCGACCGATCGAGCGTTCCACTTCCACTGCGGCGGGGGCGACCCGGACATCGACCTGGCGCACGCCACGCCGGAGAGCCTGTTCCCGCTGCTGGTCGACGTGCAGGATCAGCCGGTCGTCCTCGTGCACTCGGGCTACCCGTGGATCCGCGAGGCGGCGTACATCGCCTCTGTCCTCCCGAACGTCTACCTGGAGCTCTCGGAGCTGATCCCGTGGGGGTGGGGACAGGTCGAGTGGGCCCTCGAGATGCTCGTCGGGACCGTCCCGGCGGCGAAGCTCCTCTACGGCTCCGACGAGGCCGGCGAGCCCGAAGCGTTCTGGGCCTCCGCGCTCCTGGCCCGGTCGGCGCTGGAGCGCGTGCTCGACCGGTTCGTCGAGCGCGACTACGTCTCGGTCCACGAGGCGGAGCGGCTGGGCACACTCGTGCTCGCCGGCGCCTGCCGGACGCTCCACGGGATCGGGGCCTGACGGGCCGACGCCCCCTGGGGAGCGCCGACCCATCCTCACCGTTGGTTGCCGGTCACGCCGACGGCATGTCCTGCGCGATCTCCTGCTCCGCGGCGCCGCGCGCGATCAGCTCCTCGTCGCTGAGGCCTCGGCGAGCCTGCTGAGACAGGAGGTAGATCAGGACGCAGGCGACGATCGAGACGAGGCTGATACCGAGCATCCAGAGGTTCCACTCGGTCAAGCTCGGCCACCCGGGCGGGTACCACGAGCCCGTGAAGATGAAGAAGACCGCGACGATGTTGATGATCGATCCGACAGCACCGGAGACATAGAGCACCCACTCGGGGACGCGCCGAGCCTGCTCGAATCTGGTGGGATTCGCCCGCTTCGCGAAGAAGACATCCAGGAACAAGAGCGCCGTCGAGATACACCACACGATCGTGAGGCCCGCGTACAGGGCGTAGAAGTACTTGTACGGATCGCTCTCGCCGCGCCCGAGGACGAAGAAGATCATGATCGCGGTGATCGTGGCGATCGCCGCCTGGAGGTACACGGCGTTCGCCGGCACTTGGTTCCGGTTCACCTTCCCGACCGCCTCCGGCAGTCGCTTCTCGAGGCCGGAGACGAACAAGAGCCGAGCGAACGCGAAGTTGTAGACGACGGCGGCCGTCAGGAAGACCCACGCGAGGACCACCGCCACGAACACTCCGAGCCACTTGCCCATCGCGATCGCGACCCCCTGCGCGCCGCCCGTGGTTCCGTTCAAAGTGTCGAGCGGCACCGTCACCATCGTCCCCCAGGTGGTCCACAGGTAGGCGACCATGACGATGATGCAACCCCAGAACAGATACGTCCGGATCGCCCGCTCCCCGCCGTTGATCTCGACGCCCATGTTCATCGGGGTTTCGATCCCGAGGAGAGCGAGGATCGTGAACGAGAAGAACGTGAGGTTGGCAGGGATCCCGAGCGCGGCGTGGCCGAGGTCGTCCCTGAAGGGGTTCCAGCCGGTCGAGAACGAGTTCGCCGACTCGTTGCCGCCGAGGAGCCAGATCACGCCGGCGAGGCCGATCAAGAAGATCGCGGTCGCGTAGAAGAAGAACTGGACGTTCACGTAGTTCTGGGTGACCCGCATCTTCAGTGCGGACATCGCCGTGCTGAACCACACGACCGCCAACACCACCAAGCCGATGTGCCAGTTCTCGGTGAGGATGCACGGCGCTGGGCAATCTGGGTTGAGCAGCACGGCAACCTGCTGCGCGAAGTTCGCGACGAGGATCCCGGCCGCCACCATCACGAGCGGACCGGGCCACCAGGCCACGAAGCCGGCGAAGAAACCCCAGAATGGCCCCAGCACCTTGTGGGTCCAGACGTACAGCGACCCTTCCTCCGGGAACATCCTGCCGAGCTGCGCCGTTACGAATCCGCCCGTGATCAGGAATGACAGAAACGCGATGATCCAGAAGATGAAGACCGAGGGACCCGCGAACTGGACGCCTGACGCATTGTTGATGAACAGGACGATCGCAACGAAGATCACGACCAAGTCGAAGGGCCCGAGGGTCCTCGCGACGAGAACCGGAGCGACCTTCTCGGAGATCATCTGCTCGTCCGTGGTGCGCGTAGCCATGCGACCCCTCCCTCCCCTCGAGGGAACGCCCAAGCGGCGGCGAGCGCCCCCCACCCGGTCTCGGTCCGCCGGAATCCTGACACCTCGGCTCCGACCTGTCTAGCCGACGTCTCGTGGGGCGCAACCCCTGACGCCCACCTGCGGTAGGGTGCCGGCGTCTTCGGAAGCGAGGCGAGCGCCGGCGCCGAAGTGCCGACGAGGAGCGCGGAGGGCGAGATGACCGAGCTGTTGGTGTTCGGGGGGAAACGGACGGGGGCGACGGACGGAGCGACGGCCGAGGTGGTCGAGCCGTCGACGGGGAAGCCGGCCTGGGAGGTCTCGCAGGCGTCCCCGGAGGACGCCCGGCGGGCCGTCGACGTCGCGGTCGAGGCGTTCGAGTCGGGGCCGTGGCGGCGGATGAGCGCCCGCGAGCGCGGTCACATCCTGATGAAGGCCTCGTTCCTGATCCGCGAGCGGCAGGAGGAGCTCGCGACCCTCGAGGCACGCAACGGTGGGAAGCCGATCGGCGGAGCCCGCGCCGAGCTGGACATCGTCGCGAACACCTACGAGTACTGGGGCGGCGCAGCCAACAAGATCTTCGGCGAGACGATCCCGATCGTGCCGCCCGGGCTGGACGTGACCCTCCGGGAGCCGGTGGGCCCGTGCGTCCTGATCAGCCCATGGAACTTCCCGGCGGTGATCGCGAGCTGGAAGATCGCGCCGGCGCTGGCGTGCGGGAACACGGCGATCCTGAAGCCCGCGTCGCAGACACCCCTCACAGCGCTCACGATCGCCGACATCCTGGCGGAGGCGGGGCTGCCGGAGGGAACGTTCAGCGTCCTGCCGGGGCCCGGCTCCACGACGGCGACGGCGCTGGTCGAGGACCCCCGCGTCGCGAAGATCTCGTTCACCGGCTCGACGGAGGTCGGGACCAAGGTGATGCAGGCCGCGGCCACGAACATCACGCGGGTCTCGCTCGAGCTCGGCGGCAAGTCCGCGAACGTCGTCTTCGACGACGCGGATCTCGACGTCGCGATCCCGAAGTCGATGTGGTCGGTGTTCGACAACGCGGGACAGGACTGCTGCGCGCGTTCCCGACAGTTCGTGCAGCGGTCGATCTACGACGAGTTCGTGGAGCGGTTCTCGAAGGCCACGGAGGCGATCCAGCTCGGCGATCCCCTCGACGAGGCGACCGAGATGGGACCGCTGATCAGCCAAGGCCAGCGGCAGACGGCGCTCGACTACCTCGCGATCGGCCGCGACGAGGGTGCGCGGCTCGTCACGGGTGGCGAGGTGCCGGACGGCGACGGGTTCTATCTGCGGCCGGCAGTCCTGGCCGACGTGGACAACTCGTGGCGCGTGGCGCGGGAGGAGATCTTCGGTCCGGTCGCGTCGATCCTGCCTTTCGATACGGAGGAGGAGGCGATCCGGCTGGCCAACGACACGCCCTACGGGCTGTCCGGCTCGATCTGGACCCGCGACCTGGGACGCGCGATCCGCGTGGCGAAGGGCATCCGCACCGGCGTCCTCAGCGTGAACTCCTCCAGCAGCGTCTTCACCGAGGCACCGTTCGGCGGCTACAAGCAGAGCGGGATCGGGCGGGAGATGGGGATGCACGCCGCCGCGCTGTACACGGAAGTGAAGAACGTGTACTTCAGCGAGGACTGAGCTCCCGCTCGGACTCGCTCGACCCCGTCTCGCGCAGCTCTTCGATCTCCTCGTGCGAGGCCGACTCGATGCCGGCGACCTCGTCGCGAGGCCCGTCCATCCGGGTCACGAGCTCGTCCAGCTTCACGTGGAGAGCGGCCGAGTCGCGATTCTGGGTGTTCTGCAGGACAACGACCATGAGGAGCGTGGCGATGCTGATGGCGATGTTCGTCGTCGCCACCCCGACGAACAGCACCCCCAGGACGACCAGGACGCCGGCGATCGTGAAGGCCCAGTGCGACCCGAGCCAGAGCGCGAGCAGGTTCGAGAACGACGAGAAGAACTTCGTGACCCGCCCGCTCCCCATCGCCGTCACCCCCGACGCTCGCGCGCCCACGCGATGAAGTCGTCGGTGTCGTGCCCGAGGTCGAGCGCGATGTAGGCGTCCGCCAGGTGACGGATCTCCTCGTCGTCGAACCCCTCGGACCGCAACATGTCGCGCGCCTGGTTCGCCAGGAGCCGGGCGCTCTCAACCTCCTCGGCGTCGGGCTCCGGCCGGCCGGGGCGCGAGTCGTCGCTGACCTTGTCGGGCGCGAGCGGTCCCGGGTCCACGTGGTCCCCGTTCATCGCCCGCGGCCCATTCCCTGCTTCCCAGAGCGGGAAACCTCCGTCGTTTGCCTCACGTTCGTCTCGGGAACGCGAGAGGTGACGAACCCGGGACGACCGAGGAGGGATCCATGCCTGCGAGGAAGGAGATGCCGGACACGATCCGACGATCCTCGTCGAAGGCGCAGCGGACGTGGGCGAAGGCCCACGACAACGCGGTGGACGAGTACGGCGAGGGCCGTCGGGCACACCAGACGGCGTTCGCCGCGCTGAAGCACACCCACGAGAAGAAGGGCGACCGCTGGGTGCGTAAGGACCGTAAGGGCCCGTCCGACCCGCGCGCCGCCCGCCGGCCGTCACGCGGCGACCGGGGTGGAGAGACCTTCGGCGGCGTCGACGTGCTCGGCAGCACGAAAGAGGAGCTGTACGAGCGTGCGCGAGAGCTCGGCGTGCGGGGCCGCTCGCGGATGAGCAAGGAGCAGCTCGCGAGGGCGATCGCGCGGAAGCAGTGAGTCGCGCGCACGCTCCCTGATCGTCTCTCACGGGCGCGCGCTCGTTCCCTCCTTTGCTGAGGCGTGCTCCGTCCGAACCGTTTCCGCCCGCCCTCGGCGGGGAAAGGCCAGTGACCGAGGAGGTGCGGGATGGACGCGTTCTTCGCAGTGGTCTCGATGGTGATGATGGTCGCGATCGTGGGGTTCTTGATCTGGGTGCTGCTGAAGAGCATCCGGGACGAGCAGCGGAGCTCCGGTGTGCGCAAGATCTGGGCGAACTTCGGTCTCAGCCTGATCCTGATGACCCTGTTCTTCGTGAGTTGGGCAACGCAGGCGTTCGCGCAGTGGAAGAACTTCGCCAACGAGCAGCGCGACCTCGGGGAGCGCGTCGTCGTGAGCGAGTACCTCGTCGACTTCGCCGAGGCGACCCTCGAGAACTGGCAGTCCGAGTTCCTCCAGCTGTTCTCCTTCGTCGTCCTGGCGGCGGCGTTCATCCACCGGGGGAGCGCGGAGTCGAGGGACAGCGAGGACCGGATGGAGCAGATGTTGAAGGAGATCAAGGCGAAGCTCGACGCGTGAAACGAAAGTGGCCCCGGAACGGCGGAGCCGTTCCGGGGCCACGTGCTGAGCTGGACTACGTGTCGGTCGTGACGACCGTGGGCGTCCGATGCGGCGCATCGTTCGGGAACAGCGCCAGGATCGACGGGTCGTCGTCCGGACCGGCGGAGCCCGTGGTCACCGTGATCGGGTTGGCGCCGTCGCAGGCACCGCCGTCCCAGAAGCCCTGACACACGAGCGGGTCGATGTCGAGCGCCGGGTCCGTGGCGTTGAGCGTGAGGTTCCACGTCCCCGTGCCCTCGTCGATCTCGCCGATCGAGTCGCAGATGAACCCGGGGACGTCGCCGGAGAAGGTGCCGGTGCACGCCTCCACGTGGTACGCGAGCTCGGGTGAGCCGTCCGTGAGCCCGATCGCCGACGCGTCGACCACCAGGCCGACCAGGTTCGAGTTGTAGTTGCTGTAGTCGGCGAAGTAGAGCGCCGTGCACTCCGCGAACGGGTCGGCCAGCGAGAGATCGAACACGCAGACCTCGCCGCCGGGCCCCGGCAGCTTCGCGATCATGTAGTCCGCCTGCAGGTCCTCGTCGGCGAACACCCCGTCGGCTCCGGCGTCGACGAGCACGTCCACCTCGAGGGTCTCGGTGGTGTTGTGCACTCCCCACGTCTGGACGCCGAACTCCACAGGCTCCGTGGGCTCGTCTGCGTTCGTGAGGAACTCCAGCCAGGTGAGCCCGAGGAGCTCGTCCGTACCGGTTGGGAGGCCCTCGGCCTGACCGTCGATCGTGCCGCCGGTGAACGACCGCGCGCCCACCGCAACGATGTCCTCTTCACCGTGGGAGTTGGCCGCCTCGGTGGCGCCGAGCAGGTACAGGTCGGCGTAAGAGATGCCCGCCGCCGGTCCCTCGGTGAGCTCCATCGTGTCGGGCCCAGTGGTCAGGTCGAGCGCCGACTCGGAGAGCCCGTTGTCGGCCGTCGCCAGCGGCGCGACGTGCCATGGCAGGCGCAGGACGTCCGCCGGCCCGGTCTGGGCGATCTGGACGGTCCCGTCCATGTTCGGATGGAAGTAGTACCAACCGAACAGCTGCTCGGCTTCGGAGATGCCGCTCGGGTCCAGCGTGAGCTTGAGCCACACCTTGCGGGTGCGGCCCGGGTTCAACGTGAACGACCGGCTGGCGCCGAAGGACGACCCGTCGGTCGAAACGGTCAGCGACGTGATCGCCGGATCGAAGTCCGAGTAGCGATCGGACGCGGTGACCGTGTACCCGTGCGCGCCGCCGCCGGTGTTCCGGACACGGAACGCCCGGGTCGCCGACCACGTGGTCGGGGT
>DASQTT010000050.1:0-2628 GCA_035641735.1 Actinomycetota bacterium
GTGCTGACCCGGTCGCTGGTCGAGCAGGGGATCTACCCCGCGGTGGACCCGCTCGACTCGACCTCGACGATCCTCAAGGCAGACGTCCTCGGCGAGGAGCACTACGAGACGGCGACCCGGGTCCAGGAGACGCTCCAGCGCTACAAGGAGCTCCAGGACATCATCGCGATCCTCGGGATCGACGAGCTCTCGGACGAGGACAAGCAGACGGTGTCCCGAGCGCGGAAGATCCAGCGGTTCCTGAGCCAGCCGTTCTTCGTCGCCGAGCAGTTCACCGGCCGCAGCGGCGAGTACGTGCCGGTCGAGGAGACCGTGCGCGGCTTCAAGGAGATCGTCGACGGCGAGCACGACGACGTCCCCGAGCGCGCCTTCTACATGCAGGGCCCGATCGACCAGGTCCTCAAGGCGGCGAAGGACATGCGCGCCGAGGAACCGACCGAGGCCGCCGCTGCCGAGGTCTCCGAGCAGGAAGAGGAGAAGGAGGAGGCCGCGGCCTGATGGCCGAGCACAACCTGAATGCCAGGGTGATGACGCCGGAGGGCGAGGTGTTCACGGGCGAGGTGCAACAGCTCTCCACCCGGACCGCGGTCGGCGAGATCGGCGTGCTCGCCAACCACGTCCCGGTGCTGGCGCGGCTTCGTCCGACGGAGCTCCGCCTGCACATGCCCGACGGCGAGGTCCGCCGCTGGGCGCAGGCGGAGGGATGGCTCCAGGTGTTCGCCAACCGCGCCACCGTGCTGGTCGGCGAGGCGATCCCGCCGGAGAACCTCGATAGAGGCGAGCTCCGCAGCCGGATCGAGGACGCCGACGCGCGGCTGCGAGAGTCCGAGGAGGGCTCCGGCACCTACCAGCTGGCGCAGCGGGACAAGGAGCGGGCCGAGGCGTTCCTGCAGGTCGCGGGCGAGAGTTAGATGCGAGGGTGCTCCGAGGCTAAGCCTGCGAGCAACCCGTTTTAGGGCGAAGCCGTCCGCGAGCAACCTCGTCTCAACCTACGATTCCTCCATGGACGAGCTCGCGCTCGCAAAACGACTGATCGCATTCGACACCTCGAGCGCCGAGGGCCTCAGGCGCGCGGCCGAGTTCGTCGGCGGATGGCTCGAGTCGAACGACATCGGGGCGCAGCAGACGGAGGCCCGGGGCCTGCCGGTGACCACCGCGGAAGTGGGACCGGCCGACGCGCCCACGCTCGTCCTGCACGGGCACATGGACGTCGTTCCCGGAGGGCGGGACCAGTTCGAACCGCGTGTGGACGGGGATCGGCTCTACGGTCGCGGCGCCTACGACATGAAGGGCGCGCTCGCGGTGATGCTCCTTATGCTCCTCAACCTGCGGGACCAGGACGGTGTCCGGCTTCGCCTCGGGATCGTCTCCGACGAGGAGTCCGAGGAGGAGGACAACCGCGGCTCGGATGCCCTCGTCGCTGCGGGTTTCCTCGGCGATTTCGCGATCACGGGCGAGCCCACCAACCTCCAGGTCGGGGTGCAGGCAAAGGGGGTTCTAGCGCTGCGGCTCGAAGTGCGCGGCCGCTCCGCGCACGGCGCGACCCCGTGGCTCGGCGACAACGCCGTCGTCAAGGCGGTCGAGGTGTTCAGAGGGATCGAATCGCTACCGTTTGCACGCCACAGCTCCGCCCTTTTCGACCGGCCCTCGGTCAATCTCGGTCGGATCATGGGCGGCGATGCCCTCAACAAAGTGCCAGATTCCTGCGTGATAGACGTCGACATCCGCTTTCTCCCCGACCAGGACCCCGACGAGATCCTGGAGCAGGTCGGCGGCCTCCCCGACACCCAGGTGCTGGCCACGTTCCGGCGGGCGCCGGCCGTGGTGGAGGCGACCTCCCCATTCGTCCTCGGCTTGTGTGAGGCGGCCTCCCCGCATCATCCCGAGCGGGTAATGAGCGTGGGCCGGGATGGCGCATCCGACGCGGTGTCGTTCCTCGCCGCGGGGGTCCCGGCCGTCGAGTTCGGCCCGATCGGTAACGGTCACCACGGGCCGGGTGAGTGGGTCTCGATCAGCTCGCTGCGGAGCTACCGCCAGGCGCTGGAGGGCTTCGTCCAGAAATTCCCGGGGATGGTGCCCGTGTGAGCCCGTCGAGAAAGGCCGGGGGCCGCGGGGACGAGGAGGAGCTGCGCCCCGACGAGACGCAGGAGTACGAGCTCGGCGACGAGTTCCACGAACAGCTCGAGGAGCCGGCCGAGTACCTCGAGGCCGAGCAGCTCGAGGAACCCGACGATGCGGAGCTTGCCGACGACGATCACAGCGAGCAGGAGCTCGACGATCAGGGCGTCGACGACGACGGCGCCGAGGAGGACCATGAGCAGGAGGACCACGACGAGGGCCAGGATGAGGACCTTCCAGCGGAGGACGAGCTGGAGCGCGTCGTCTCCGCCGAGACTCAGGAGTGGGAGGGCCTCGAGGCCGCGGAGGCCGAGTCGGAGCGCGACGAGCCGACCCTGGTCGCCTCCGCCGCACAGCGCGTCAGGCGGACCGGCTCATCGATCACGTCCGGTTTCGAGAAGGTCGGCAAGAAGACGACCTCCGGATTCAAGGCGGTCGGGCAGAAGACGACTTCAGGCTTCAAGGCGGTCCGGCGCCGCGTCGGCTTTCCGATCTGGCTCCGGTTCCTGA
>DASQTT010000051.1:0-3015 GCA_035641735.1 Actinomycetota bacterium
GCCGTTCGCGCCGCCGCTCGTCGTCGATCGATGACCGCGATCTGCCTCCGCTGCGACTGGGAGGGAGCGGGACCGGGGACGACCTGCCCCCGCTGTGGCGCGCCGCTCTACCGACCGGTGACGTCCTCGGAGCCGCGCGCCGCCGTGGCCCGCCGGACGGAGGAAGCACCGATCGCCGCCAGGACACCGGGCGGTCCGAAGGAGGAAGAGCGCGAGCTTCGCCCGGTACGGGCTCCGACGAGCGCGCGGGCGGCCGCCCTGATCGCACTGGTCGCGTTCACGGCGATCGCGGTGACGATCACCGCGGGTGGGTCGGACCGACGGGAACGTGTTACGGCGTCCAGGCCGTCGCCCGCCGAGGCCACCGGCGGGATCCTCGTGTACTCGGTGTCGGACGACTCGGGGGCCGCGCGGCTGTGGCTCTGGCACCTCCAGACCGGGAAGGTCGCGAAGGGACCGCTCATCAGGGAGCCCAGCGAACTCGTCACCGTCCGTTCGCCCGGCTACGGCTGGCTCGCCTTCACCTCCGACGTCGGCAACGGGATGGAGGAGGCGGCGGTCCTCGACTCCTTCGCTCCGGATGCGAAGCCGGATCGGATCGGCGACGGCGACATCGTTGCCTGGGGACGCGAGGGCGGCACGGCGATCCTGGTGAAGCGCGGCACGGCGCTGGGCGGCTGCCGACGGCTGAGGATCGTCGCGGTGAACGTCGACGTCGCGGGCGGCGAGTCCGTGCTCGACGACACGATCTGCGGCGACGTCCTCTCCGTCGGCCGAACGAGCCTGGGGTATTTCGTGACGACGGAGCGGCGGAGCGTGGCCGACGTCGTCGAGGCGACGGACGTGGTGGGCGCCGGGTACCAGGACGCCGGCGTCCTCCTCGCCGACCACGGGACGATCGCGATCGCACCGAGCGGGGAGATGCTCGTCACGCCGTCCTCCGAGTTCTTGCCCGGATCCGGTGAGGAAGCGGCGATCGCCGGAGCGGCCTCGTACTTCCGGCAGTTCGGCGGGCGACCCGTCCCCTATCTCGTCGAAGGTTCCCCTCTCCGGGTGGACCGGGTGCTCGCGTTCGCTCCGGAATCCGTCCAGGCCTTGGCGATCGGCCGCGTGCCGGGGGAGGACGGGGGACTCTGGGAGCTCCCGCTGCGAGCGGGCGCGGACGGCCCCCGGACGCCGCGCTTCGTGGGCACCGCGACGGGGCACACGGCCGCGGCCTACGCGGCCGACGGCACCGCCTTCGTGGCCACCGCCGGCCGACTGTGGGAGGTGCGGGATCACCGGTTGGAGCCACTCGACCTCCCGGAGGGATCTCCGGCGCCGAGCGGTCCACTCGCGTGGATCGTGCGCGAGCCGCTGACCGAGCTCTGAGCCGCCCTTGCGATACTCGCCTCATGGACGTCGCCGTGATCGGAGCCGGTCGCCTCGGGACCGCCGCGGCGTCGGCGCTCGGCGCGGCCGGCCATCGGGTCGTCGGCGTTTCCGGACGCGACGCGACCGCGGAGCGCGCGGAGCGCCACCTGCCCGGCGTGCCGGTCGTGGACGCGGCGGCGGCGGCCGGCGCCGCGGAGGTCGTCGTGGTCTCGACGCCCGACGACGCGATCCGGTCGACGGTCGGCGCTCTCGCCGCGGCGTCCGCCCTCCGTCCGGGCGCGTGGGTGGTGCACCTCTCCGGCGCCCTTCGCCTCGACGTCCTCGACGCGGCGCTCGAGGCGGGCGCGCGGCGGCTGGCGATCCACCCCCTCCAGACGTTCCCCGACGTCGGGTCGGCGCTGCGGCGGCTCCCCGGCTCCGCGATCGCCGTCACCGCCGACGACGCCGAGGGCGACGCGATGGGTCAGCAGCTGGCACGGGACCTCGGCGGCGTGCCGTTCCGCCTGCCGGACGAGCGGCGGCCCCTGTACCACGCGGCCGCGGTGTTCGCGTCGAACCACCTCGTGACCTCCTCGGCGATCGCGAAGGAGCTGTTCGCGGCCGCCGGGGTCCCCGACCCGGCGGCCGCGGTCGCGCCCTTGCAGCAGGCGTCGCTCGAGAACGTCGAGCGGATGGGCGCCGAGCGCGCCCTCACGGGACCGGTCGTCCGTGGCGACGCCGGCACGCTCCGCCTGAACCTGGAGGCGCTGAAGCAAGAGGCGCCCGAGCTGATCGCGGCGTACGTGGCGATGGCGCGGGTCGCGCTCGGCGTCGCCGATCGTGCCGGCCGGCTGCCGTCCGGCGCGCGCGCGGCCGTCGAGGACGTGCTCTCGGAGTGGACCTGATCCGCTCGGCCGACGAGATCCGCGACCTGACCGGTGCCTGGCGGGGCGCCGGGCACGAGGTCGGGCTCGTCCCGACGATGGGGGCGCTGCACGCCGGTCACGACTCGCTGGTCCGGCGCGCCCGCGGAGAGACGGATCGAACGCTCGTCTCGATCTTCGTGAACCCCGCGCAGTTCGGGCCCGACGAGGGGCTCGCCGGCTACCCGCGCGACGAGGATCGCGATCTCGACGCGTTGCGCCGGCTGGAGGTCGACGCCGTGTGGCTGCCCTCCGTCGAGGAGGTGTATCCGCCCGGGGTCCCGCTCGCGGAGCCCGATCCGGGACCGGTCGGGGACACCTTCGAGGGCGCCGCACGGCCCGGCCACTTCCGCGGCGTGCTGAAGGTCGTCCACCGGCTGTTCGACCTGGCCGGCCCGTGCCGCGCCTACTTCGGGGAGAAGGACGCACAGCAGCTGTTCCTCGTGCGGCGGATGGTGGATCGCGAAGGCCTGTCGATCGACGTCGTCGCCTGCCCCACGGTCCGCGAAGCCGACGGCCTCGCGTGGTCGTCCCGGAACCGCCTGCTCGCGCCCGAGGAGCGCGAGCAGGCCGGCTGCCTGTTCCTCGCGCTCGCGGAGGCCGCCACGCTCGCCCGAGCGGGCGAGCGCGACCCCGCCGTCCTCGTCGCCGCGATGGCGAGGGAGGTCGGAGCGACGCCGCTCGCGCGGCTCGACTACGCGGCCGTCGTCGACGACCGGACGTTCCTGCCCCAGACCGT
>DASQTT010000052.1:0-3663 GCA_035641735.1 Actinomycetota bacterium
GGGGAGTACCCGCCGCTCACCCCCAGGGCGCTCCAGGGCATGGTCTACGCGATCTTGCCCCAGAAGCTCCGCGAGCGGTTCGAGCAGGAGCTCGAGCTCGACATGTCGTACTCCCTCCCCGGGAGGTCCCGCTTCCGCGTCAACGTGTTCCAGCAGCGGGACGCGCTGGGCGCTGTCTTCCGCGTGATCCCCTTCGAGATCAAGGACGTGGATGACCTCGGGCTCCCGAACGTCGTCATGGACCTCGCGCGGTTCCAGCGCGGCTTCGTCGTCGTCACCGGTCCGACCGGGTCGGGCAAGTCCACGACCCTCGCCGCGATGGTCGACATCGTGAACCGCGAACGCGCGGGGCACATCATGACGGTCGAGGATCCGATCGAGTTCCTCCACCGGCACAAGGGATGCGTCGTGAACCAGCGCGAGGTCGGAGCCGACACGCACGGGTTCGCTCAGGCCCTGAAGCACGTGCTGCGGCAGGACCCCGACGTGATCCTGGTCGGCGAGATGCGCGACCTCGAGACGATCGGGACCGCGATCACGGCGGCCGAGACGGGCCATCTGGTGTTCGCGACCCTGCACACGCAGGATGCGCCGCAGACGATCGACCGGATCATCGACGTCTTCCCGCCCCACCAGCAGCAGCAGGTCCGCGTGCAGCTGTCCACGACGCTCCAGGGCGTCGTGACGCAGCAGCTCGTCCCCACGGCCGACGGCCAGGGACGCGTCGCGGCCGTCGAGGTACTGGTGTGCACGCCCGCCGTCCGCAACCTGGTCCGGGAGGGCAAGACGCACCAGATCTACTCGTCGATGCAGGCCGGCGGGCGTTACGGGATGCAGACGATGGACATGGCCCTCGCCGGACACGTGAAGTCCGGCCAGATCTCGCAGCAGATCGCGTTCGAGCGGTGCCACGACCCCGAGGAGCTCCAGCGGCTCCTGGGCGGGTCCTTCTCCGCCGGCGTCTCGGAGTACCTGGACAGCGCCGCCTCCTACGGCTCGTCGTACGGGAGCTCGTCGGGCGGCATGCTGATGGGAGGCTGAGATGGCCGACACCTACCAGTACAAGGTCCGCGATCGCACCGGGAACGTCACGAGCGGTTCGCTCGTCGCCGACAGTGAGGCGTTGGTCCTCGCCCGCCTGCGTGAGCAGGGCCTGACGCCGCTCGACGTCAAGCGGCAGAAGCGGGGCATCGGGCAGATCGAGTTCGGTGGGAAAAAGGTCAAGCTCAAGCAGGTCGCGATCTTCTCGCGCCAGTTCGCCACGATGGTGAACTCGGGCCTGCCGATCCTCCGCGCCTTGTCGATCCTGTCCGACCAGACCGAGAACAAGGAGCTCTCACGGGTCCTCGGAGAGGCCAGGCTGGACGTCGAGCAAGGAGCGTCGCTGTCCGGCGCCCTGGCGAAGCACGACCACGTCTTCAACAACCTCTACATCTCGATGGTGCGGGCCGGCGAGACCGGGGGGTCGTTGGACTCCACGCTCGTCCGTCTGGCCGAGATGATCGAGGGCGAGGTCAAGCTGCGCGGCAAGATCAAGTCGGCGATGACCTATCCGGTCGCCGTCGTGGCGCTCGTCCTGCTGATCATGTCCGCGATGCTGCTCTTCGTCGTCCCGCAGTTCGAGAGCATCTACGCCTCGCTGGACGCGAAGCTGCCCCTGCCGACGAGGAGCCTGTTGTTCGTCTCGGACATCTTCAAGACCTACTGGTACATGTTCTTCGGCTCGGCGCTCGCCGCCAGGTTCTTCTTCCGGCGGTGGAAGAAGACCGAGGCCGGCCGCGAGATGGTGGACTCGATCAAGCTCCGGGTCCCGGTGTTCGGGTCGCTCTTCCATCGGACCGCCCTCTCCAGGTTCTCCAGCACCCTGGCGATGCTGCTGCGCTCCGGGGTTCCGATCCTTCAGGCCCTCGAGATCGTGAGCGAGACGGTGAACAACAAGGTGATCGGGAAGGCGATCACCGACGTGCAGCTCTCCGTTCGCGACGGCGAGTCGATCGCGAAGCCCCTCTCGAAGCACGGCGTGTTCCCTCCGATGGTGGTCCAGATGATCTCCGTCGGCGAGGAGACCGGTCAGGTGGACACGATGCTCGAGAAGATCGCCCAGTTCTACGACCAGGAGGTCGAGGCCGCGGTCGACGCGCTGACCTCCCTGATCGAACCGATCCTGATCGCGTTCATCGGCGGCGCGGTGGGGGCGGCCGTCGTGGCGCTGTACCTGCCGATGTTCCAGGTCATCGAGAAGCTCCAATAGCTCCGTCATCGCCGGACGGAGATGGTGGGCCGGCGGCGCCTCCGGGCGCCGCCGGCCCCCGTCGTTGCCGAGGATCCGGTACCACGGCCTAGTCGGTCTTGACCATTCGGATGTTCCTGCTCCCCAAGGCTTCAGTTCCGTCCTCGGTAGGCCGAAACCACCTGAGAACGCGCACTGCTGTGGTGCGCCGACAACAGGAAGGGAGGTCGAAGGCACATGCTCAAGCGTTTGCGTGAGCGTGAGGAGGGTTTCACCCTCATCGAGCTGATGGTGGTCGTTCTGATCATCGGCATCCTGGTCGCCATCGCTCTGCCGACGTTCCTCGGCGCCCGTGAGCGGGCGCAGAACCGGGCGGCTCAGTCGAGCCTGCGGAACGCACTGGTCGCTGCGAAGACGATGTACACGGACGTCAGCGACTACGCCACGGCGGATGAGACCGCCGGCACCGGGCTGGACTCCGTCGAGCCGTCGTTGACGTACGTGGGCTCGGCCGCGGTCTCCGCGGCCCCGACCACGGTCAGCGTCGACCCGTTCCAGACGAACTCGGCGAACGACAGCTGGGCGGCTGCGGCCATGTCCGAGTCCGGAACGTGCTACTGGATCCTGGACGTGTCCACCGACCCCGGTGCGGGGACGTTCTATGGGTCCACGACCACCGCTGCGGACTGCACGGGCGCTGACGCCCAAGGCGCAGCGGACACCAGCTGGTAAACCGGCTGCGGTTCAGAAGGCTGGAAGGGCGGTCCCTCGGGCCGCCCTTCCCGCTTGTCCAGGCCCCTTGGGAGGCAAGCCGTGGACCCCTCTCAAGGGCGACTCCCCGCCTGCCGAATCGTTAGTGGGAGGCCTCGGCAAGGATCGACCATGAAGCGACGACGCGAAATCAACCGGCGGATCCGCGCGCGCGTGCGCGAGGACCGCGGGTTCACGATCCTCGAGACGGTCATCGCGATGACCGTCATCTTCGCGTCGCTCACGGCACTGATGTACACCGCGACCTCGGGGTTCCGCTACATCGGGCTCGCGCGAGAGCGGCAGGCGGCCACCGGTGCGGCCACCCGGCTGATGGAGCAGATCCACGCCCTGAGCGTCGACACGATCACCACGGGGATGGAGACGTCCGACCTCGCCGGGGATCCCAAGATCAAGACCCCCGCCGACTGCGGGGACGGCGAGTACCACTTCGAGACGTGCGCCGGCGAGGTGATCGTCCACACGACCGGCGCCCCCTCGGTGGTGCCGTTGAACCCCCACACGGGGACGCTCGCCGCTCCCGAGTACCCGACCACGTTCAGCTGGTCCACCTACGTCACGAACTCCGACACGACGAACGACCCCTACCGGCTCACCGTGATCGTGAACTGGGCCGACGGGGCCGTGGGCGGCGCCGCGAAGTTCATCCAGGTCCAGAGCCT
>DASQTT010000053.1:0-4271 GCA_035641735.1 Actinomycetota bacterium
ATCGCGCGTACGCCCCGCCCGCCCGACCGCGTCTTCGAATCGATCGCCGGCGCGGAGGCGCTCCACGAGGAGCTCGCGGTCGCGGACCACGTCGTGAACGTCCTCCCGATCACACCGGCGACGCGCGGCTTCCTCGACGCCGCCGCGTTCGCGGCGATGAGGCCCGGCGCGATCTTCGTGAACATCGGGCGAGGCGCCACCGTCGACGAACGCGCGCTCACGCGCGCGCTCGTCGACGGCCGGATCGGCGGCGCCGCCCTCGACGTGTTCGAGCGGGAGCCCCTGCCGGCCGAAAGCCCGCTCTGGCGGATGTCCAACGTGCTGGTGTCGCCCCATCGCGCCGGCGATCACGAGGGCTGGGAGGACGACGTCGTCGCGGTGTTCGTCGACAACCTCCGGCGGTTCGTGGCCGGCGAGCCCCTCCGCAACGTCGTCGACGTCGAGCTCGGCTACGCGCCGGCCGATCGCTCCTCGGCCGACGAAGCGAGGACGGCTTCCGCTTTCCGCAGGTAGGCCGTCGCGCCCACCGAACGGAAGAGGTCGACGGCGCGTCCGAGCTCTCGATCCGCGTCCGCCGCGTTGCCGTCGGCGATAAGGCGCTCGGCGAGCTTCATCCGCGCGAACGCCTCGTCGGACACGGAGCCGATCTCACGGAAGCGTTCGGCGGCGAGACGCAGATCCCCGGAGGCCCACGCGCGGGCGGCCTGGATCCACCGGCTGGGCAGCTCCGCGCCGCCGAGGGCCAGGATCTCGTCCGCGCGATCGACCTCCGTCAGGACGATCGCCGCCGAGACGATCCACCAGGCCCAGTCCATGGCGGGCGCCGGCTCTGCCAGGTCGAGGATCTCCTGGATCGAGGCGACCGCGTCGTCCGTCCGCCCGTTGAGCAGCAGGACGCGGCCGCGCTCGGCGAGCGTCGGCAGCAGGGCTTGAGGATCGCCCGCGCTCCGGCCGACCTCGACGCCCCGCTCGGCGTCCGCCAACGCGCCGACCGGATCGCCGCGACCCACACGGATCCTGGCCCGCGTCTGCCGATGCTGCACCTCGAGGTAGTGGGGTGCGCCGGCCTCCATCCGTGCGAGCTCCGCGTCGAGGATCGCGAGCGACTCGTCCCAGCGCCCGAGCACGCACAGGTCGAAGGCGACTTCGGCCTTGTTCCACGTGATGCCGCCCTCCATCCCGATCCGAAGCGTGTAGGCGAGGTTCCGCTCGTGCACCTCGAGGGCGCGTCGCATGTCGCCCGCGTAGAAGAGCGAGACGCCGAGGTTCACGTTGCCGCGGGCGACGTGCCAGGGAAGGTTGGCTGCCTCGGCGATCCGGATGCTCCGCTCGATGTCGTCGAATCCGCCGAGGTCACCGAGGGTGACCCTCGCCGTCCCGATCGAATTGAGCGCCGACGTCCTGATGTCGTCGACACCCACTGCATCGGCGACGGCGAGCGCTTCCGTTCCGACGCGGATCGCATCGGACGAGCGACCCGTGACCATCAGGGACTTCGCGAGGTGGGCTTTCGCCTGGCCGATCTCGACCGACGGCGGACGGCCCTCGATCATGGCCGCGGCAGTGTTGGCGTGCTCCTGCGCGTCCTGGCCCCGCCCGAGCCTCCAGACCATGTCGCTGATCTGGAGCTCGGCGAGGGCGGCGATCTCGACCTCACCGGCCGCGAGGAGCGCGTCCCTCGCGTCCGCGAACGTCTCGATCCCGACGTCCCGGTGGAGCCACGATGCCCGGCCGTACTGGAACAGGAGCATCCCGCGATCCGGGTCGTCCTCGGGCCACAGCGCGACGGCCGCGGCGTACGCGCGCTCGGCGGCCCCGTACGCGGCGAGGCCGAGCGCGCGATCCCCCGCGGCCCGGAAGGCGAGTCGCGCCGGCTGCTCGATGTCGGTCGTGTCGCGGCTGGCCGCTCGGGCGAGCTCCAGCGCCGATCCGTAATGGTGCGCGAGCAGTTCGGCCCGGTCCTCGAGCCGCTCCCCGCCCAGGTTCCCGATCCAGTCGGCGGCCGCTCGGTGCTTTTCCGCGCGATCGCCGCGCGGGATCTGCCCGTAGGCGACGTCGCGAACGAGCAGGTGGAGGAACGCGTACTCCGTCTCACCGCCCACCGACGAGCGCCGCGCCCGCCGGACGAAGCGGCCGCGCTCCATCTCGTGGAGCCGACGCTCCAGGTCCGACGGATCCCGACCTCCGACCGCCGCCACCGCGCCCAGCCAGAACGTCTTCCCGACGACGGCCGCGTCCTGCAGCAGGGCCTTGTCGGACGGATCGAGCCCGTCGAGCCGGGCCGCGATGATCCCTTGCACGGAGCCCGGCAGCTCCGCGTTCGCCAGGTCGGTCGCGGATCGGCCCGCCGCCATCCGCGCGAACTCCTCCGCGTAGAGCGGATTCCCTCCGGCCCGATCCAGGAGCATCGACTGGAGCTCCGCAGGCAGCACCGCGCGATCGAGGAGGCTTCCGAGGAGCCGAGCGGTCTCGTCGTCCGACAGGGGCGCGAGAGAGATCGTCGCCGCGTTCAGCTTCCCGCCTCCCCAATCGGGCCGTCGCGCGAGCAGCTCGGGGCGAGCCGTTCCCAGCACGAGGAGCGGCACGTCCCGGGTCCAGTCGATCAGGTAGTCGAGGAAGTCGAGCAGGCCGTCGTCCGCCCAGTGGAGGTCCTCGACGATCAGGACCGTCGGGCGTCGCTCGGCGAGGGATTCGAGGAACCGGCGCCACGCTGCCTGGGCCTCCTCCGACCCCTCCCCCTCCGCCGAGCGCTCCTGCGCGAGACCGATCAACGGCCTGAGATGCCGTGCGATCCACCCGCGTTCGTCGGGATCGGACACGAGGTCCGTGACGACCCCCTCGAGCTTCGCGGCCGCCGCTTCGTCCGGGTCCGTCTCGAGGATCCCGGCCTCGGCCTTCACGATCTCGCCGAGCGCCCAGTAGCTGACGCCGTCGCCATAGGGTAGGCACCGCCCTTGCCGCCACGCGATCAGCTCCGGGATGCACTAGACGTGAGCGGAGAGCTCGTGGACGAGCCGGCTCTTCCCGATGCCGGGCTCGCCGACCAGCGTCACCAGCTGCGCCTCGTCCTGGTGGCGCGCGCGATCCAGCGCGTCGCGCAGCAGCGTCAGCTCCCGCTCCCGGCCGACCAGCGAAGTGTCCACCCGTCGCGTGAGATCGATGCCGAACCGCGCGCGGGCTTCGATCGCCTCCCACGCTTCGACCGGCTCGATCTTCCCCTTCGCCGAGACCGGGTCGGCGCGCCGGTACTCGATCGCCCGTTCGGTCGCGCGGTAGGTGGCGTCGCCCACGAAGATCCCGTCGACCGGCGCGGCCGCCTGGAGCCGTGCCCCGGTGTTCACGACGTCGCCGGCCGCCATGCCCTCGCCCTGCCGCGGGCTCGCGCCGAGCGAGACCAGCGCCTCTCCGGTGTTGATCCCCACCCGCAGATGGAGGTCGAGCTCGGGATCCTGCTCGTTCATCTCCACGAGCGCGTCGCGGATCGCCAGGGCGGCGCGCACGGCCCGCTCGGGGTCGTCCTCATGGGCGATGGGCGCCCCGAAGACCGCCATCACGGCGTCGCCGATGAACTTCTCGACGGTGCCGCCCCGTCGTTCCAGCTCCTCCCGCAGCCGGGCGAAGTAGGGCGTGAGGGTGGCCCTGACGTCTTCCGGATCGAGCTCTTCACTTCGACTCGTGAACCCCACGAGGTCGGCGAAGAGGACCGTGATGATCTTCCGCTCCTCCCGCACGCGAGCGGCCTCCAGCGGCGAGCCGCAGGCGCCGCAGAATCGCGCGTCGTCAGGGTTCTCGCGTCCGCAGTTCGGGCAGCTCCGCACGCGGGCGAGCCTACCCCCCGGTGCTGCCCCCGGCGGCCCCGTCCAGCTCGGCATACGCCGCCCGCACCTTGCGATAGCGCCGGGCGACCCACCACACGCCGAGCGCCACCAGCACCGCCAGGATCGCCCAGGCGATCGGCTGCAGCACGGCCTCGACCGAGGTCCACCGCTCTCCGAGCTCGAAGCCGAGCCAGGCGAGCGCGAACGTCCACGGCAGACAGCCGAGGACGGTGTAGATCGTGAATCGCCAGAACGGCATCCGGGCGACGCCCGCGGGCAGCGAGATGAACGTGCGGATCACCGGCAGCAGGCGAGAGACGAACACCGCGAGCTCCCCACGGCGCTCGAACCACTCGTGCGCCCGATCCACCTCGTGCGGTAGCACCAACAGATACCGTCCGAAGCGATCGACCAGCGGGCGGCCGCCGACGGCCCCGGCCCAGTACGCGAGCC
>DASQTT010000054.1:0-8402 GCA_035641735.1 Actinomycetota bacterium
GGCGGCGGGGGCGTCGCGGGGATCTGCGCGGCTCCCGAGCCCGGTCAGCCCGCCGACGAGTGCGACGACACGATCGCGGGGATCTGCCTCGCGCCCGAGCCCGGTGAGGCCCCCGAGCCCTGCGATGACACGGTCGACGGGATCTGCGCTGCGCCCGCGGGCGGGGCGGCGGATGCGAGCGACTGTGACGACACGGTCGGCTCGCCCGGGGACGACGGCAAGATCATGGATCCCGCGGACGGTGCCGAGCTGGTCGAGCCGAGGCCCGGCATGGCCGGCGTTCGACCCCACGCCTTCGATCACGTGGACGTCTCGGACAACGGAAGGACCGCCACCGTCTTCTTCTGGAGCGGCGTCGAGCCCTGTTACGTCCTGGACCACGTGGACGTCGGATACGGCGCGAACGCCGTGACGATCACGCTGTACGAGGGACACGACCCGGATGCCGGCGACGTCGCCTGCATCGAGATCGCGCTCATGAAGAAGGTCGTGGTCGAGCTCGACGAGCCGGTCGGCGACCGCGAGATCGTGGACGGAGCCTCGTAGCCGCACACGCGGCGAGGGCGGGACGGCGGTCGCCGAAGGCGACCGCCGTCCCGTTGTTTCAGGTCCGTGCCCAGACCTCCCACCGGGAGACGACCCGGAAGCCGAGCCGCTCGTACAGCGCCTCGGCCATCGTCGACGGCTGCAGCCACGCCAGATCCACCGCGTCCCCGAAGGCGCCCGCCGCCGCTCCGGTGAGGGCCGCACCGATCCCCCGCCGTCGCGCCCCGGCGAGGACACCGACGCCGAAGATCCCCACCGTCGCCCCCGTTCGATAGGCGAACGCCTCGCCCACCGGCCGGCCGTCGAGCCAAGCGCTGAACGCCCGCACGTCATCGTTCTCGAGGAGCCCGACGCCGACGAAGCGCTCGACCACGTCGGGCGCCGTGCCGAAGGCTTCCATCTCGATCGCTCGGACCCCCGCAAGATCTGAGGGTTCCGTCACCGACCGGATCGTCACGCCTTCCGGCGTGGGGGTCTCCGGAAGTCCGCTGACGGCGACCGCCATCGCGGGCCAGGCCTCGACCCGCTCGAGGCCTGCCTCCCGGATCGCCTCCTCGACCGTCGGATGCCTCCCGACCTCCACCTCGATGCCGAAGAACCGGTGTCCCCGGTCGCGGAAGAGCTGCTCCGCGGTGGCCAGGGCGCCGGCCGGATCGAGCGGCGCGCTCGCGACCCGCACGCCGTTCAGCTCCGGGGCGGGCAGGTTCGTCAGGGTCACGACGAGACCGTCCACCTCGAGCACCTCGCCGCCCTCGACCGTCAGCGCGCGGATCCGCTCGGCCTCGAGCGCGGAGGCGCCCACCCGATCGGCGACATCCATCGACCGATCGTCCCACCCGTCTGCGGAGCCGAACGGCCCTGGGTCGATCGTCGTGGTCTACGGAAGCGGTGGCCGAGGGATTCGAACCCTCGAGGGAGTCAACCCCCCTACACGCTTTCCAGGCGTGTCCCTTCGGCCGCTCGGGCAGGCCACCGGGAAGGAGTCTACGAAGCCGAGGCGGACGACCGGAGCGACGCGAGGATCGCGTCCACCTGAGCGTCGATGTACGTCGCGTAGGCGGCCTGGCCGTCCGCGTTCAGGTGGTACCCGTCGTCGGCGAACCATTCGGGATGCCGTCCGCTCACCATCGCCCACCGGATCACGTGGACGCGTTCGTAGGCCAGGTCGCACGCTCGGAGGAGTTCGTTGTTCGCACGCATCCAGTCCCGCGGCACCCGGATCGTCACCAGGAACACCCGACGGTGACCGATCTCGTGGACCAGGGTGTCGCACGAGGTCTCGGCGATCCAGCCGTTCGTCCCGAGGTGCACGACGACGCGTTTCGGAACGGTGCCCGCCTCGACGAGCCGGTGGATCACCCGCAGGCCGTCGTCGAACTGCCGACCGACCTTCGCGTTGACGTCGACGTGGTACGCGTCGAGCTCGTCCCTCGATGACAGCATGATCGAGTCCCCCACGCCGAACCTCCCCGGCGAGATCGCCGCACCGGCAGGGAGAGGAGACAACGGCACCACGCCAAGGGCCAAGAGGGCGGCGAGCGAGAACCGTCGCATCCTGGTCCAACGGCGGGAACCCGGCTCGGCTTGAGCGATAGCCCTCCCAGCTCCGGAGGGTTGCGGCGGAGGCGGCGTGATTCGAACACGCGAGGGGCGGATTAGGCCCCTAACCGCTTTCGAGGCGGTCCCGTTCGTCCACTCCGGCACGCCTCCGGGGAGGAGTCTAGCGGCCGACCTCAGCCGAGCCCACGTGGTGGCGAACCGCCGAGGGATCGTGGGAGGATCCCGGAACCGTGGACGCCAAGAGGCTCGAGCGCGTGCCGTTGTTCGCCGGCCTCTCGCAGCGTGATCGGGAGCAGGTGGCCAGGCGCGCCGACACGGTCGACATCCCGGCCGGTCGGCACCTCCTCGACGAGGGGCGCCTGCCGCACGAGTTCTTCGTGATCCTGGACGGTGAGGTCGAGGTCACGCACGAGGGGAGCCGTCTCGCGACGCTCGGCCCGGGCGACTTCTTCGGGGAGATCGCGTTGATCGAGCATTCGCGGCGCACGGCGTCGGTGGTCACGACCGCCCCGACGACGCTCGCCGTGATGAGCCCGCCGGCCTTCGACGCGGTCCGTCGCGAGATGCCGGCAGTCGCCGACCGGATCGCCGCGGCGATCAAGGAGCGGCTGGCGCGCTAACGCCGGTCTCGGAAGAAGCTCCGGAGCAGCCCGCCGCTCTCGTCCGCCAGCACGCCGGCCGTGACCTCGGCGCGGTGGTTCAGCCGTGGATCGCGCACGAGGTCGCCCAGCGAGCCGGCGAACCCGGCCTTGGGATCCGTGCTCCCGTAGACGAGTCGATCGAGCCGGCTCAGCACCACCGCGCCGGCGCACATCGCGCAGGGCTCGAGCGTGACGTACAGCGTGCAGCCCTCGAGCCGCCAAGTGCCGAGCGACTCGGACGCCGCCCGGAGGACCAAAACCTCGGCGTGCGCGGTGGGGTCGTGCCGCAGCTCCCGTTCGTTCCCGGCGGCGGCGACGACCTCGCCGTCCCTCGCCAAGACCGCCCCGATCGGCACGTCGTCGTGGTCGACGCACCGGCGCGCCTCGGTGAGCGCGCGCGCCATGAGTGCCTCGTCGTCGAGCGTCAGTCCCACCCCAACGCTTCGAGCCGTTCGTCCGAGATCCCGAAGTGGTGCGCGACCTCGTGCACGACCGTCTCGGCGACGATCGCGCGGAGCTCCTCGTCGGAGTCACCCGCCTCGGCTTCGATCGCCGACCGGTAGAGCGTGATCCGATCGGGCAGGGCGCCGGCGTAGTCGAAGCGCTCGGTCTGCGCGATGCCCTCGTAGAGGCCGAGGAGCTCCTCGTCGCCCTCGGGGGGACGGTCCTCGACGAGGACCGCGACGTTGTCCATCGCCTCCTGGATCCAGCCCGGAAGCTCGTCCAGCGCATCGGCGACGAGCGCCTCGAACCGGCGGCGGGACCGCTTCGACATCGCTTGTAGCCTACGTCGCATGCCGGGTGGCCTCCGGACCGACCTCTACGAGCTGAACATGGCCGCCAGCTATCTGCGGCGCGGGATGGACCGAGAGGCCACGTTCAGCCTCTACGTCCGGGACATGCCGAAGGAGCGCGGTTTCCTCGTGGCTGCCGGCCTCGAGGACTGCCTCTCGTTCCTCGAGTCGTTCTCGTTCGAGGACGACGAGCTCGAGCATCTCCGCCTGATCGGGTTCGACGACCGGGCGCTGGAGGACTTCCGGGCGATCCGATTCGTCGGCGACGTGTGGGCGGTTCCGGAGGGACGGATCGTGCACGCGAAGGAGCCGATCCTCGAGGTCACGGCGCCGATCGCGGTCGCCCAACTGGTCGAGACCGTCCTGCTGAACCAGATCACGGTGCACACGACGATCGCGTCGAAGGCGGCGCGGTACGTGATCGCGGCCGAGCAGCGGACGCTCGTCGACTTCTCCTTCCGGCGGACGCACGGGATCGAGGCCGCGCGGGCGGCGGCGCGCGACAGCGCGATCGTCGGGTTCCAGGCCACCTCGAACGTCGAGGCCGCTCGGGAGTTCGGTCTCGAGGTCGCCGGGACGATGGCGCACTCGTTCGTCACCGCGTTCGACGACGAGACCGAGGCCTTCCGCGCGTTCGCGCAGGACCACCCGACGAAGACGACCTTCCTCGTCGACACCTACGACACGCTCGAGGGCGTCCGCCACGCGATCGAGGTGATCAAGGAGCTGGACCTCACCGGCCCGATCGGCGTGCGGCTCGACTCGGGCAACCTGGACCAGCTCTCGCGCGAG
Source organism: Actinomycetota bacterium (assembly GCA_035641735.1). GTDB lineage: Bacteria > Actinomycetota > UBA4738 > UBA4738 > HRBIN12 > JAJNBA01. Next base: position 4,334 of record DASQTT010000054.1, read on the forward strand.
GCTCGGCGGATGCTGGACCACGCCGGCCTGCCGGGGGCGCAGATCTTCGCGAGCGGGGGGCTCGACGAGTTCGAGGTCGACGAGCTGCTCCGATGGGGGGCGCCGGTCGACGCCTTCGGCGTGGGGACCCAGCTCGGGGTGTCCGCCGACGTGCCCTCCATCGACACGGTCTACAAGCTCGTCGAGTTCGAAGGGCGACCGGTCGTGAAGCTCTCGCCGGCCAAAGCGACGGCCCCGGGCCGCAAGCAGGTGTGGCGCGGACCGAAGGGCGACGTGCTGGGGCTGCGCGACGAGGAGGCGCCCGGCCCGCACCACGAGCCGCTCCTGGGTCGCGTCATGGAGGCCGGGCGCCGTGTCGGCGGAACGCCCACGATCGCGGACATGCGAGCGAGGTTCGAGCACGACCTGAAGGCGCTGCCGCACAAGGCGGCGAAGCTCGCGCGCCCGGAGCACGTGATCGTGCACCGCACGGAGGAGCTGGCCGAGCTCACGGCCGAGACGAAGGAGGCGGCGCTCCGCCGGCTGCGTTCGAGCGACTGAGCGCTACGCCGTCGGGAGCCAGGTCGGGCGTCGAGCTTCGAACGCCGCGATCTCGTCCACGTGGCGCAGCGTGAGGTCGATGTCGTCGAAGCCCTCCAGCAGGCACCAACGGCGGAAGTCGTCGAACGCGAACGACTCCTGCACGGACGGCGCCGTCACCGTCAGCGCCTCGAGGTCGACGACGATCGTCGTGGCCGGTTCGTCGAGCACCGCGTCCATCAGCGCGCGGACGGACTCCTGGGGGAGCTCGACCGGCAGCAGCCCGATCTTGCAGCAGTTGTTGCGGAAGATGTCGGCGAAGCTCGGAGCGATCACGGCACGGAACCCGTAGTCCTCGAGCGCCCACGGCGCGTGCTCACGGCTCGACCCGCTCCCGAAGTTCGCGCCGGCGATCAGGATCGAGGCGCCTGCGTACCGAGCATCGTTCAGGACGAAGTCCGGATCCTGGCGCCATTCCGCGAACAGGAACTCCCCGAACCCGGTCCGTTCGATCCGCTTCAGGAACCGGGCCGGCACGATCTGATCGGTGTCGACGTCGGATCGGTCGAGCGGCACCGCCGTCCCCTCGATGCGCCGTACGGCGTCCATCTACAGGTCCTCCGGCGTCGTGAAGTGCCCCGCGATCGCGGTGGCGGCCGCGACGGCCGGGGAGACCAGGTGAGTCCGCCCGCCCTTGCCCTGGCGCCCTTCGAAGTTCCGATTCGAGGTCGACGCGCTTCGCTCCCCCGGCTGCAGGATGTCCGGGTTCATCCCCAGGCACATCGAGCAGCCGGCGCCGCGCCAGTCGAAGCCCGCCTCGCGGAAGACGCGGTCGAGTCCCTCCTGCTCCGCCTTCGCCTTCACGGCCACCGATCCGGGGACGACGAGGGCGCGCAAGCCCGCGGCCACCCGCCGCCCGTCCACGACGCCGGCCGCGAGGCGCAGGTCCTCGATCCGCGAGTTCGTGCATGACCCGATGAAGACCGTGTCCGGACGGATGTCGCGGATCGCCGTTCCCGGCGCCAGGTCCATGTACGCGAGGGCTCGCCTGGCGGCGCCGCGTTTCGCGTCGTCCTCGAAGGCGTCGGGGTCGGGAACCTCGCCGTCGATCGTCACCGACTGCGCGGGGTTCGTCCCCCACGAGACGAACGGGCGGAGGTCGGTGGCGTCGATCGTGACTTCGGCGTCGTACGCCGCGTCCGCGTCCGAGGGGAGACCGCGCCAATCGGCCAGCGCCCGCTCCCAGTCGGCGCCGGCCGGCGCGTGCGGCCGGCCCTCGAGGTAGGCGAAGGTCGTGTCGTCCGGCGCGACCATCCCGGCGCGCGCGCCCGCCTCGATCGACATGTTGCAGATCGTCATCCGTCCCTCCATCGAGAGCGAGCGGATCGTGGAGCCGCGGTACTCGAGGACGTGCCCGACGCCGCCGCCGGTCCCGATCCGGTTGATGATCCCGAGGATCACGTCCTTCGCGCCGCACCCCGCGGGGAGCGGACCGTCGACCGTGATCGCCATCGTCCTCGCGGGCGCCTGGGGGATCGTCTGCGTGGCGAGGACGTGCTCGACCTCGCTCGTGCCGATCCCGAACGCGAGAGCACCGAAGGCACCGTGCGTCGAGGTATGGGAGTCGCCGCACACGATCGTGAGGCCCGGCTGCGTGTAGCCCATCTCGGGGCCGATCACGTGGACGATCCCCTGCCCGGCGGACCCCCACGGATAGAGCGTGATGCCGAACTGCTTCGCGTTTTCGGAGAGGGCCTCCATCTGGGTGGCGCTGGTCGGGTCGGTGACCGGACCGTCGGTCGTGGGGACGTTGTGGTCCATCGTCGCGACCGTGAGGTCGGGGCGCCTGGCGGGTCGTCCGGCGAGGCGAAGGGCTTCGAACGCCTGCGGGCTGGTGACCTCGTGGACGAGGTGAAGGTCGACGTAGAGCAGGTCGGGCTCGCCGTCGGCACGGTGGACGACGTGGCGTTCCCAGACCTTCTCGGCGAGCGTCTTCGGGGTCATCTCTCGTGGCCTCGTTCGTCCGTGGGCTGCCCTAGGGCGGCCTAGCCGGTGCGGCGGCGGCCCCGAGTTGTTCCGCATAGTGGAACTCAGTTCCGTATATTGGAACCGCATGGTAGCAGCCACCGGCGGTCCGTCGGGAGACGGAGAGGGAGCGCGGCGCCAAGCGACCGTGCGCGACCGCCAGCTCGTGGACGCGGGCCGGGCCGCGGGCAGCCGGCAGGTCCGCCGCCACCCGCCGCGCAGCAGCGTCGGCGTGCTGGACCGCTGCGCTGCGATCCTCGCCGCCGTCGAGACGGGAGCCCGGTCGTTCACGGACATCGTCGAGGCCACCGACCTCACGCGTCCGACCGCCCACCGGCTGATCCTCGGCCTCGAGGACCATGGCTTCCTCGCGCACGTCGGCGGAACGGGCTACGTGCTCGGGCCTCGCCTGCTCGCCCTGGCGACCACCGCGATGCAGGAGTTGCCGCTGCGGGAGCTGGCGCATCCGTCGCTCGAGCGGCTCGCCCGATCCACGGGTGAGAGCGCACAGCTCTACGTCCGCGACGGCGATCGAAGGATCTGCGTCGACGCGGCCGAGTCCGAGAGCGAGCTGCGGACGATCGTGGACATCGGGGCCTCGCTGCCGCTCGAACAAGGTTCGGCCGGGAAGGTCTTCCTGGCGTGGGGCTCGGAGCGCGACCAGGCGTTCCTGCAGGAGGCAGCGGAACGCGGTGACCGGCTGGCGCAGCAGGTCCGGGTGGTGCGCCGCCGCGGATGGGCCGAGAGCGTCGCCGAGCGAGCGGCCGGCGTCGCCTCCGTGAGCGCCCCGGTCTTCGGGCCGCACGGAGCGTTGCTCGCTGCCGTGTCGGTATCCGGCCCGGCCTCCCGCCTCAGCCTGCGCGCGAAGCGCTACGCCCCGGCGGTGCTGGAAGCGGCCAGGGAGATCGAAGGCGCCCTCGGCGCCTAAGGCGCCGGCAGGGGCGGCTCCGGCGGTGCGGCATCCGGCGTCGGCGGGGGCGGAGGCACGGCCGGGGCGAGGGGCGCGTCCGCGACCGCGCCCACCTTCGGGCCGATCGGCAACATCGGCGGACCGAGGCTCGGCCGCGGGCCTCCGAGCTGCCTCGCGACCAAGACGGCGATGACGAACAGCCCGACCCCCAGCGCCAGCACGGCGCCTCCCGAGGCCTCGTCGTCCACCCCGATCGCCACGAGGAAACCGACGAGCCCGACGACCGCGCCGATCGCCGCGATCCCGGTGACGGCTCGATCGGCGATCTCGCCCCCGAAGTACAGGAAGGCGACCGACGTCGCGAGGACGAGGAGGAAGGCGGCTTCCTCCGAGTCCGGGGCGAACAGGAACGGTCCGAGGATCGACGTGAGCACGCCGAGGACCATCGCGGCGCGAGGAGGACGGATCCGAGCGACGTACCCGAGGACGAACCACACCGCGCCGCCCAGCCAGAAGACGAGGGCCACCCCGGTGAGGTCCGGGCCGCCGAACACGAACGATGCCGGACCGGGAGCGACGAGCACCACGAGCGCGGACAGCGCGGCGCCGTAGAAC
>DASQTT010000055.1:0-3102 GCA_035641735.1 Actinomycetota bacterium
GACGTAGGTGAGCACCGGCTGCCGGTCCTCGGGCGGCGTGTCGACCGTGGACATCTGTCGGATGCCGGTGAGCGCCATCTCGAGGGTCCGTGGGATCGGGGTCGCCGACATGGTCATGACGTCGACGTGGGCTCGGAACCGCTTCAGCCGCTCCTTGTGCGCCACGCCGAAGCGCTGCTCCTCGTCGACGACGAGGAGCCCGAGGTCCCGGAACGAGACATCGGACCCGATCAGGCGATGGGTGCCGATCACGACGTCGATCCGGCCGGCCGCGAGGCCCTCGACGACCTCCTTCTGCTCGCGTGGGGAGAGGAAGCGCGAGAGCATCGCGACCTTCACGGGATACGGCGCGTACCGCTCGGTGAACGTGACGAAGTGCTGCTCGGCCAGCAGCGTCGTCGGCACCAGGACCGCGACCTGCTTGGCGTCCATCACGGCTTTGAACGCGGCGCGCACGGCGATCTCGGTCTTCCCGAAGCCCACGTCGCCGCAGATCAGCCGGTCCATCGGCACCGGCCGCTCCATGTCGGCCTTCACCTCGTCGATCGCGGTCAGCTGATCGGGCGTCTCCTCGTGCGGGAAGGCGTCCTCGAGCTCCCGCTGCCAGGGGGTGTCGGGGCCGAACCCGTGGCCCGGCGACGCCATCCGGACGCTGTAGAGGCGCACGAGCTCGCCCGCCATGTCGCGGACGGCGCGGCGAACCTTGGCGGTGGCCCTCGCCCAGTCGGAGCCCCCGAGGCGATGCAGCCGCGGCGCCTCTCCCCCGAGGTACCGCGCGACCATCCCGACCTGATCGGAGGGGACGTAGAGCTTGTCGCTCTCGGCGTACTCGAGGACGAGGTAGTCCCGCTCGGCGCCCGCCAGCGCCCGGTGCACGACGCCCGTGTAGCGGCCGATCCCGTGGATCCGATGCACCGCGAAGTCGCCCACCTCGAGCTCTTCGGCAACCGCGTCGGTCCGCCGGGCGGTGAACCGCGGCGCCGTCCGCGTGTGCCGTCGTGAGCCGAAGAGGTCCTCCTCGGTTACGACCGCGAGCTTGCCCGCTTCGAACAGGAACCCACCGGCCAGCGGCGCCTCGACGGACTCCATCGGGACGTCGCCGAGCACCTCGGTGGCTCGTTGGAGCGACCCGTGGCCGCGGCCGGCCAGCACGATCCTGGTGCCGCCCGCCGCCGCCTGCTCAAGGCGCGCCGCCAGCTCCTGCGGGTTGCCTTGCGCGGTCCCCCAGCCGGCGAGCCCGACGTCGAGCCCGTCGGTGAACTCGGTGAGGTGCACCTGCACCCGACCCTCGAGCGCGTCGTCGAGCTCGTGGAGGACCTGCGGGCCCGGCCAGCCGATCGCCTCCGCCAGCGTCTCGGCCTCCTCGTGGGCCTGCCCGGCGCGCCGCTGCGTCCGTTGCGCTTGCGCCAGGACCACCCATGAGCCCGCGGGCAGGAGCTCCGCCGGCGTCGGGAGATGCGGGAACAGGAACGGCGCGAGGGCGTCGGCGCCCTCGAACCGGAGCCCTTCCGAGAGGCGCTCGAGCCCGTCCCGGTAGCGCTCGGGCAGCCGCTTCGCCGCCCGGGCGGCGGCGGCGCGGAGCTCGTCGTCGGTCAGGAGCTCGCGGACCGGCGGGACGTCGACCGCCCCCAGATCCTTGGTCGAGAGCTGGGTCGAGGGCGAGAACTCGCGCAGCCGTTCGATCTCGTCGCCCCAGTACTCGAGCCGGGCCGGTCGCCGCGCGATCCCCGGGAACAGATCCACCACGCCGCCTCGAACGGCGAACTCGCCGCGATGCTCGACGACGTCGACGCGCCGGTAGCCGAGCTCGGAGAGGCGCTCGGCGAGGGCGTCGGGAGGGAGCTCGACCCCGGCGGCGAGCTGGAGCGCGGGCGTCGCGCCGAGGGTCGGCGGGATCCCCTGCATCGCGGCGAGCGCCGGCGCGACGAGGACGAACGGCGCCTTCGCGGCCCGGACGCGCGCGATCGCGTCGGCGCGCCGGGCGGCGACCTCCGGGGCCGGGTCCATGCCCTCGTACGGCAGCGCGTCCCAGGCCGGCAGCAGCGCCACCCCCTCGTCGCCGAGGTACGCCCCCACGCCGCCCGCCAGCTCCTCGGCCTCGCGGGGCCCGGGCGCGACCATCAGCAGCGGAGCCTCGAGCGCGACCGCCAGGGCCGCGATCAGGGCATCCTCGCCGGCCTCCGCGCGCGCGACGATCGGGCGGCTGCGTTCGAGCAGCAAGCGCTCGAACGGTGCCGATCCGATCACCGCCTCCAACACGTCGCGGAGCGACATCCGACCTCCTCTTTTCCTGGGGACTACCGCTCGCGCTGGTCGGGCTCGCTGCTTGAGTCCCCAGACCCCGGTGCAACACGAACAGCCCCGGTCGCGTACGCGACGGGGCATCGGAGGAGGAGTTTAGACGGCGTGGAGGCGACCGCGGCGCCGCTCGTCACCGTCACCGTCGCCGTCGACGGTCGCCTGTTCCGGCTGCGCCTCTCGCTGGGAGAGCCATGCCCAGAAGTCGTCGCGCTCGAGCGGGCGGGCGATGTAGTAACCCTGAGCTTCGTCGCATCCGAAGTCACCGAGCCGGTCGAACGTCTCGCGGTCCTGCACGCCCTCGGCGACGACGCGCAGACCGAGGTTCCGGCCGAGCTCGATCGTCGCGCGCACGATCGTGAAGTCCTCGACGCGATCCATCATGTTGGACACGAACGACCGATCGATCTTGATCTCTTCGATCGGCAGCCGCTTCAGGTAGGAGAGCGATGAGAACCCCGTGCCGAAGTCGTCGATCGACAGTCCGACACCCACCCCGGCCAGCCGATGCAGGACCGATCCCGCGCGGGCCGAGTCCGCGACGAGGAAGTTCTCGGTGACCTCGAGCCGGAGGAAGCGCGACGACACGCCCCACCGGTCCAGCAGCTGCTCCACCACGTCGGGGAAGTCCTGATCCAGCAACGTTCGCGGGGACACGTTCACCGCGACGGGGATCTCGACCCCCACGTCGCTCCACGTGCGCCAGGTCCGGAGCACGTCATTCAACGCCCAATGCGTCATCGGCTGGAGCAAGACGGTCTTCTCGACCATCGGGACGAAGTCCGCGGGCGCGAGCCGGCCGAG
>DASQTT010000056.1:0-2803 GCA_035641735.1 Actinomycetota bacterium
GCTGTGGCTCGGTGCCGGCGTCATCGGCGGCTGCGGCCTTGGACTCGGCTACATCTCGCCGGTATCGACACTGATCAAATGGTTTCCCGACCGCCGCGGCATGGCGACCGGCCTCGCCATCATGGGGTTCGGCGGCGGCGCGATGATCGGCACGCCGCTGGCCGATCTGCTGGACGAGGCCGGCGTCCAACCCAGCGCCACGCAGCTCGTCTCCCGTTCGGTGGACGGCTTCACGATCGGCACGCCGACGTCGGTCCTGACGGACGGCCGCGACGCGATGCTCGCGGTCGCGATGAACGGTGAGCCGCTCCCCCTGGAGCACGGGTTCCCCGTCCGGATGGTGGTGCCGGGACTCTACGGCTACGTCTCGGCGACGAAGTGGCTCGTGGATCTCGAGCTCACGACCCTCGAGGCCTACGACGCGTACTGGATCGTCCGGGGCTGGGCGAAGGAGGCGCCGGTGAAGACCCAGTCGCGGATCGACACGCCCCGCGGGAACGCCACGATCGCCGCCGGCACCCACGCGATCGCAGGGATCGCGTGGGCGCAGCATCGCGGGATCGAGCGGGTCGAGGTGCGCGTCGACGAGGGCGAGTGGGTCGAGGCGCGTCTGGGGATCCGTGGATCGATCGACACCTGGCGCCAGTGGGTCCATCCGTGGGAGGCGACGCCGGGCCGTCACCGGCTCGCCGTGCGGGCCACCGACGGCGACGGTGCGACCCAGACGGCGGACCTCGCGCCGCCGTTCCCGGACGGCGCCACGGGGTACCACACGATCGAGATCGAGGTGACGTGAGCTACGTGCGGCGGATCGAAACGAGCTCGAGGGCCTCGTTCCCGCCCTTCACGAGCTCCTCGAACACGACGCCCACACCGGACGCGTAGTACTTCCGCTCGAGCACCTTCGGGTCGAGCGGGGTCCAGTCCTCGGTGACCAGGACGTCCTCGAAGGATCCGGCCGGGACCGTGACCTGCTCCCCGAGCGCGACGATCTTGCCCTTGTCCTCGGCCTCCCCGCGGTAGTGCTCCTGCGTGTACGCGAGCCCGACCTCCGGGTCGGCCGGCATGATCACGCCGGGGAGCGCGCCGTCGACGCCCGCCTCCCACGCACCCTCTCGTGTGACGACCTCGCCGCGTTCGTACTCCGCGGTGCGCTCGCCGAAGTACCAGACGTTGCCGTCGACGTCCTGCGCGAACCAGTCCAGCGTGAACTCGGCGAGCTCCCCGTCGATCTTCACCACGTCCCGAACGACGACGCAGCGCACGCCGAGGATCTCCTTCGTCCTCGGCATGACCTTGATCGTCACGACTTCGCGCTCACCACCGGACGTGCCCTCGTAGGTGAGCGTCGTACCGGGCGAGAGCGGGAAGTAGGGGTTGTGCACGCCCTCTACGAAGGTCTTCGGGTCTACCTTCCAGTCGTACGGTCCGTCGACCGGCGGGATCTCGATGGGGGGCGTGGGCTCGTCCGGGGCCACCTGCGACCCGGTCCCGGCCGATCCGTCGGCGCCGCCCGCCGTGCACGCGCCAAGCAGACTCGCGGCGATGGCGCCGAGCGCGAGCCATCGAAGAGCGATGGAGCCCTCAGTCGTCATCGGCACCGTCGTCGGCGACGCCGGCCGCGTCGTCCTCTCCGGCAGCCGAGTCGTCGTCCGGCTCCTCCCCGATCACGTGGAAGCGCTCGTCCAGCGCCACTTCCACGACGCTTCCGTCCTCGAGGCGGATCTCGACGCCGTACGCCGCACCGCCGTCGCCGGCCTCGGTCTCGATCACCGTGCCGCCGGCGGTGTGCTGGAGCGCCGCAGCGTTCGCCTGCTCGAGGTCAGGACCGGTCAGCGGCTGCTCGTCGCCTCCTCCGGCGATCGCGAAGCCGGCCCCTCCGGCGACCGCGGCGAGCGCGATCGTCACGCCGACGATCCATCGCTTCTTGTCCATGGGTTCCTCCTCCTTCCTTACCCGTTCGATCCGGTGGCAACAGGATGAAGGCGGGCCCCTGAGAGGACCGTGAGACCCAGGAAACGTTAGGCCGGAAGGTCGATCGAGACCGCCGCGCCCCCGGACGCCCGGTTCTCGGCGTGGGCCCTCCCGCCGTGGGCTTCGGCCACTGCCCGAACGATCGCGAGGCCCAGGCCCGCGCCGGCTCCGTCGTCGCGCTCGCTCCCTCTGGCGAACCGCTCGAACGCGCGGGGCAGCAGGGCGTCGGCAAAGCCCGGGCCCGTGTCCCGCACCACCAGATGCAGCCCATCCCCGTCCTGCCGCGCTCGCAGCTCGACCTCGTCGCCGGACGAGGCGTGCCGGAGGGCGTTCTCCACGAGGTTCTCGAGGGCCTGCCTGATCCGATCTGCGTCGACGCGCGCACGCGTCCCGCCGCCGTCCACCCGGAGCCGCGCACCGGTCGACGCCGCCCGCGGGCCGAACTCGGCAGCGACCCGCTCGAGGAGCTCCGCGACGTCCGTTTCCTCACGATGGACTGGCAGACGGCCGCGATCGGAGCGGGCCAGCACCAGCAGGTCCTGCGTGAGGCGTCCGAGCCGGTCGGCCTCCTGCTGCACGCTGCGGAGCGCGGCCTGTAGCTCAGCGTTGTCGCGCGGTTCCTTCAGCGCCAGCTCGACCTCGGCCTGCAGCACCGCGAGCGGTGTCCGGAGCTCGTGGCTCGCCTCGTCGAGGAACCGACGCTCTCGATCGAGGGCCTCGTGCAGGCGGTCGAGCATCCCGTTCAGCGTCTGTGCGAGCCGCTGGAGCTCGTCGCCGGTATGGGGGACCGGCAGGCGGCGGGACGGCTCGATCGTCGAGAACGCGGCAG
>DASQTT010000057.1:0-6542 GCA_035641735.1 Actinomycetota bacterium
TGCCATCGCCACCAGAGGTTCGAAGCGGGGCCGCCACCGCATGGACCGGCTCACAGCTCCTCGTCTGGGGCGGCTACATGTTCGATGGCTCCGGGAACAAGTCCTCGGCGGACGACGGCTTCCTGTTCGACGCGGCGTCGAAATCGTGGCGGTCGTTGCCCCCGTCGCCTCTCTCGGCGCGGTCGGGCCCGACGAGTCGCCGTTCAGGACCCGCCGCGCGCCGCCGCGCCTCGCTCCACAGCTCCGACGAGCCGACCTCGTCGGCCAGCGCGAACCGCTCCTTCAGTTCACTCGTCATCGGACTCCTCCAGCAGGTCCCGCAAGCGCTTCCGAGCCCGGTGGACGTGCACGCCGACGGCGGAGAGAGACGACCCGAGCGCCTTCGCGATCTCGCGGTGCGACCACCCCGCGTAGTCCGCCAGGACGACCGAGGCCCGCTGCTTCATCGGCAGCCGCGCCAGCGCTCGCCACAGGTCCACGAACGGGTCGGGCAGACCGGTCACCGGTCCTTCGGGGAACGCGTCCATCCTGCTCCGCTCCTTCAGCTCCCCTGCCGCGATCCGGAACGCCGCCCGCCACACCCAGGCGGCGGGGTCGCGCAGCGCCCGACCCCGCCGCAGCGCCTGCGCGAACGCCTCGGCCACGGCATCGTCGGCCACCTCCCGACTGCCCGAGGTCAGGAACACGGCCCGCCAGAGACGCCCCCCTTGCTCCCGATAGACGCTCTCGAGCCGGTCCTCGGCATCGTCGTGGTCGGACCGGTCCTGCTCGACGTCCGCCTCCACGGCCTCATCCTGCACGTCACACGGACAGGGGGGAACGGGTCGCGGTTCCTTAACGGCCTCTTAGGAACCGGCAGATGTTTCCTCAGGATGGTCTGCAGGGTAGGGGCCTGAGGGTCATGCGTCGGGTGCTCCTCTTCTCCTCGGCGATCGCGCTGCTGGGCTCCTGCTCGCTGCCCGCGCTCTCCTTCGACGACTACCGGGGCAAGGCGATCGAGACCGCCGAAGAGACGATCTCCCAGGGCGAGACCGCGATCCTCACGGCCGAGCTCGCAGCCCGCGGCCGGCTCTTCTCCCCCTCGGTCACCGTCCAGCTCGAGGAAGCCGAAGAGTCGGCCGAAGCGGCCGCGTCCGAGTTCGCTTCCGTCCTGCCTCCCGACGAACGCTCCGAGCGCCTGCGTCGAACGGTCCTCCCGGTGCTGCAGGAGGCCGCCGACCTGATCGCCCGGATGCGCTTCGCCGCCCGCGAACGCGACACCGGCCAGCTCGCGGAGCTCCGCGCCTCCCTCGAGGACTCCCTCCCGCGGCTGGAGGACTGGGTCGAGCCGGCCGCATGACGTTCAAGCGCGTCTTCGGGATCTTCCTCGGCGTCCTCACCGCCTTCGGCGGCTTCGTCGACATGGGCGACCTCGTGGCCAACGCGGAGACCGGCGCCCGATTCGGTATGGGGCTCGCTTGGGCCGTGGTCGTCGGTGTGATCGGGATCGTGATCTACGCGGAGATGGCCGGCCGCGTCGCCTCGATCTCCGGGCGACCGGTCTTCGACGTCGTCCGGGAGCGGCTGGGGGCGCGGACGGCGCTCGTGAACCTCGGAGCGTCCTTCCTGATCAACCTCCTCACGCTCACGGCCGAGATCGCGGGCATCGCCGTGATCGTCGAGCTCGCGACCGGCCTCGACTACCTCCTGTGGGTTCCCCTCGCCGCGGTCGCGGTCTGGCTCGTGATCTGGAAGGTGAAGTTCTCGGTGATCGAGAAGGCTTTCGGCATCACCGGGCTCCTGATCGGGGTCGTGGTAGTGGCGCTCTGGAAGCTCGGTCCCGACTGGGGGGAGCTCACGAGCGGTGCGCTCTCCCCGTCGATCGCCTCGGGCGAGTCCTCGCTCGCGTACGCCTTCTTCGCGATCGCCCTGCTCGGCGCCGCGATGACCCCCTACGAGGTCTTCTTCTTCTCCTCCGGCGCGGTGGAGGAAGGCTGGACGCCTCGCGACCTCAACCTGAACCGGGCCAACGTCTACCTGGGGTTCCCGCTCGGCGGACTCCTGTCGCTGGCGATCATGGCCTCGACCGCCACCGTGTTGAAGCCGCGTGGGATCTCGGCCGACTCGCTCGGCCACGTGACCCTCCCGGTCGGCCTGGGCCTGGGCAAGCTCGCCGTCGCGGTCCTGCTCGTGGGGATGTTCGCTGCGATCTTCAGCGCGGCGATCGAGACGTCGATGTCCGCCGGATACACGGTCAGTCAGTTCTTCGGCTGGCAATGGGGGAAGTACGTCCGGCCGAAGGAGGCGGCGCTGTTCCACCTGGTCGTGATCGCCGCGATCCTGCTCGCCGTCGCGCTCGCCTTCACGACGATTGATCCGATCAAGGTGACCGAGTACTCGATCGTGATGTCGGCCGCGGCGCTGCCCCTCACGTACTTCCCGATCCTGGTCGTGGCGAACGATCCGACGTACGTGGGCGAGAAAACGAACTCGCGGTTCCTCAACGCGCTCGGGTTCGCCTACCTGATCCTGCTCGTCGTGGTCTCGCTGGCCACGATCCCGGTGATGATCGCGTCGAGAGGAGGGGCCTAGGTGCGAGTCAGCGACCTGCTCGGAGGGATCGTGCTCGATGCGGACGGCACGGAGCTGGGACACGTCCACGACGTGACCCTCGTGCAGGACGGGCCTCCGGTCGGTCCTGTGGGAGCGGCGTTCCGGCTCCACGCCCTGCTCTTCGGCGCGCCGTCGATCGGCGCCCGGCTGGGCTTCGCCCGCCGGGACGTCCGTGGTCCGTGGCCCCTCCGCGCACTGTTCTCGGCGCTGCACGACCGGATGCGCTTCGCCGCGTGGGAGCAGGTGGCGGCGATCGAGGTGCGTCGGATCCATCTGGGCGTTCGCGCGGACCAGGTCAACGACGAGATCGACGCGGCGGGCGAGGCCGGGCGCGTGATCGATGCCGGTCTCGAGTTGCTCGATCGCCAGGTGGTCGACACGAACGGACGCATGGCCGGCAACGTCGACGACCTGGAGCTCACGTTCGCGCACGAGGGCGGCCCGCCCGTCGTCACGGCGATCCTCGCGGGGCCCGGCGCGCTCGCCCGCCGGGTCGGGGGACGGCTCGGCAACGCGATCGCGTCGGTCCACGAGCGACTCCAAGAAGCCGACATCGAGGGACCGGCGCGGATCTCCTTCGGCGCCGTGGCCTCGATCGGGAGCGACGTCCGGCTGACGGTGTCCCGCCAGGATCTGGAGATCTACCGGTTCGAGCGCTGGGCGCGCGACACGATCGTCGCGAGGATCCCGGGCAGCTAACCCGTGACGAAGTTCACGAGCTTCGGCGCGCGGACGATCTCCTTCGCGACCCCGCGATCGCCGATCGCCCGGCGGACTTTCTGAGACGCGTTCGCCAGCTCCAGGGCTCGCCTCCCGTCGGTGTCCGCGGGTACCTCCAGCTTGTCGCGGACCTTCCCGTCGACCTGGATCACCAGCGTCACGGTGTCGTCGGCCGCCAGCGATCCGTCGAACGAGGGCCACGGCGAGACGTGCACCGAGCCCTCGCGCTTCAGCACCTCACGCCACAGCTCCTCGGCAGCGAAGGGGGCGAACGGCGCCAGCAACTGGGTCAGGGCCTCCGCCGCGCCGCGCGCCGCGCCACCGGCGTCGAGCGTGGCACGCATCCCGTTCGTCAGCACCATCAACTTCGAGATCGCCACGTTGAACCGGAACCGCTCCAGGTCGTCGGTGACCTCCTTGATCGTGCGGTGGGTCAGGCGGATCAGGTCGTCGGGCTCGCTGCCGGCGCGCTCCTCCGCCTCACCCACGGCCGTGAAGACCCGCCCGAGCCAGTGGTGCACGCCGGGCCGCCTGTCGGGGTCGCCCGAGATCAGCTTCCAGTCGATGTCGTCCTCGAACGGACCGGCGAACAACATGATCAGGCGCATGGTGTCGGCGCCCCAGCGCTCGATGATCGGCATCGGCATCACGAGGTTGCCCTTCGTCTTCGACATCGAGGCCCCGTCGTAGATCACCTGACCCTGGTTCATCAGCCGTGCGAAGGGCTCCAGCCAGGGAACGAGACCTGCGTCGTGGAGCGCCTTCGTGAAGAACCGCGCGTAGAGGAGGTGCAGGATCGCGTGCTCGATGCCGCCGGTGTACTGGCTCACCGGCCAGCGCTCGAGGTCCTCGCGCCGGAACGGGCCCTCGTCGTAGCGAGGCGAGGCGTAGCGCATGAAGTACCAGCTCGAGTCGACGAAGGTGTCCATCGTGTCGACGTCGCGACGGGCGTCGCGCCCGCAGATCGGACAGGTCGTCTTGACGAACCGGTCGTGGCGGGCGAGCGGCGACTCACCCCCCGGGAGGAAGTCGACGTCGTCCGGCAGCTCGACCGGCAGGTCCTCCAGCGGGACGGGAACCTCTCCGTGCTCCTCGCAGTGGATGATCGGGATCGGTGCCCCCCAGTAACGCTGCCGGGAGATCAGCCAGTCGCGCAGGCGGTACGTCACGGACGGACCGCCCAGGCCCTCCTGCTGCAGCCACGCGCCGACCTTCGCGATCGACTCGGGAGAGGGCTCCCCGTCGAACGGCCCCGAGCGCACCATCACGCCGTCGTGGCCGTAGGCCGCGTCGATCGAGGCGGCGTTGCGCTCCTCTCCCGGCGGCTGGATCACCACCCGTATCTCGAGACCGTGTTCCCGCGCGAACTCGAAGTCCCGCTGGTCGTGGGCCGGCACGCCCATCACGGCTCCCGTCCCGTACTCCATCAGCACGTACGGGGCCACGAACGCGGGCACGCGCTCCCCGTTCACCGGGTTCACCACGTGGACCCCGAGCGCGACGCCCTCACGGCTCTCCGCCTGCTCGCGGTTCGTGAGCGGCGTCGACTGGAGCGCCTCGATCATCCTGTTCGCCTGCGTCGACGTCCCCCCGGTCTCGGCCAGCTTTCGCACCAGCGGGTGCTCCGGCGCGAACACGAAGAACGTGACGCCCCATAGCGTGTCGGGTCGTGTGGTGAACACCTCGATCTCGTCGCCGGTCTCGGCCACCGTGAACCTGACGGTGGCGCCCTCCGAGCGGCCGATCCAGTTCCGTTGAAGCGTGATCACCCGTTCAGGCCACTCCTCCAACGTCTCGACGTCGTCGAGCAGTCGCTGCGCGTAGTCGGTGATCTTGAAGAACCACTGCGTCAGGTCCTTCCGGACGACCGGCGTGCCGCACCGCTCGCAGCACCCGTTGATCACCTGCTCGTTGGCCAGCACCGTCTGGTCTTTGGGGCACCAGTTCACGGGGGCGTTCTTCCGATAGGCCAGGCCCATCTCGAACAGCTTCAGGAACAGCCACTGGGTCCACCGGTAGTACTCGGGGTCGCTGCTGTGCAGCCGTCGGGTCCAGTCGAACGACATCCCCATCCGCTTGAACGAGGCCGCCTGCTGCTCGATGTTCGCGTACGTCCACTCCTTCGGATGGATCCCACGTTTGATCGCCGCGTTCTCTGCGTTCAGGCCGAACGAATCCCACCCAACCGGATGCAGCACGTTGCAGCCCTGCATCGAGCGGAACCGCGCGATCACGTCGCCGCCGCTGAAGGCCTCCGCATGCCCCATGTGCAGGTCGCCGGAGGGGTACGGGAACATGTCCAGCGCGAAGAACCGCGGCCTCCGGTCGTCGGGGTCGTCGGAGGCGCGGTACATCTCCTCCTCCTCCCACACCCGCTGCCACTTCGGCTCGATCTCGGACGCGTCGTAGCGCATGGGCATGCCTGGATGCTAACGGACGTCCCAGCCTCGTCTTGCTTCCGAGTGGGGCACGACAGCCTAGGGGCCTGGCGTGCGCTCCTCGAGGCCCCAGGGCGAGCCGTAGGCCTCCAGGAGGTCGAGGAAGGGCTTCGGAGCGAGCGCCTCGGGACCGAGGACGCCGGTCCCCGACCAGGTCCCGGAGGCCAGCAGCTCCAGTGCGATCACCGGGTTCAGGGCGGTCTGCCAGACGACGGCCTGGGCTCCGTCGCGGCCCCATGTCTCCTCGTTGTCGACGACGTGGTACAGGTAGACCTCTCGCGGTGTCCCCTCTCGGGTCGTGCCGGTCACCCACGTTCCCGCGCAAGTCCGCCCGGTCATCCGGTCGCCGAGGGTCATCGGGTCGGGCAGGGCCGCCGACACGACGTCACGAGGGGCGACCTCCGCGCCGTTCACCCGGAGCTTCTCGGTTCGATCGAGGCCGAGCTTGTGCAGGGTCTTCAGGACGTCGATGAACTCGTCGCCCAACCCGTACTTGAACGTGACGCGCCGGCAGTCGACCCACCGCGGGACCAGAACGACCTCCTCGTGCTCGACGTTCACGCACTCGAGCGGACCGATCCCCTCCGGGAACTCGAAGACCTCGGGATCGCTGAAGGGCGGGGTCGTGAACCAGCCCCGGTCGCGCTCCCAGATCACCGGAGGGTTCAGGCATTCCTCGATCGTCGTCCAGATCGAGAAGCCCGGCGCGAAGTCATAGCCCTGCACCTCGAGGTTCGCACCGTCGCGGACGCCGACCTCGTCGATCGAGGAGAACAGGCGATCGTGCGCGTA
>DASQTT010000058.1:0-4819 GCA_035641735.1 Actinomycetota bacterium
GTGCGGGCGTCGCGGATCGCGGCGCCGGTCGGGTCGTTGTTGAAGTACACGAACGACTCGGCGGCGTCGGCCGCGGCGATCCGCGATGCCCAGCGCCGCAGCTTGTCGCGCCGGTAGTCGGGACCGAGCCGCGTGCCCTGATGGAACCGGACGTACAGCCACCCTCCGACCATCGGCAGATCTGCCTTCGAGCCGGGGCGGTCCGGCCAGACGAGCGCCGCCTTGCGCTCGTCGAGCATCGCGAAGACCTCGTCGGTGAGCCACGAGTCGTCGCGGAACTCGACCGCAGGCCGGATCTCCTTCGGCAGCACCTCGAGGAACCGCCGGAGTCGATCCGGCTCGGCGCGGAACCGCGGAGGCAGCTGGAACAGGACCGGGCCGAGCCGGTCGCCCAGGCCCGTCGCCCGCTCCCAGAACAGCGCCACCGGCTCCTCCGGTTCGCGCAGCCGCTTCAGGTGGGTGATGAACCGGCTCGCCTTCACGGTGACGATGAACCCGGGAGGCGTCTGCTCGCGCCACCGCTCGAACGTCGATCGCTCCGGCAGCCGATAGAAGGAGTTGTTCACCTCGACGGTCTCGAAATGGCTCGCGAAGTACGGCAGCCAGTCCCGCTGGGGCACGTCCCGCGGGTAGAACGTCCCGCGCCAGTCGCGGTACTGCCAGCCGCTCGTCCCCACGTGGGTCTGCCGCACGAACGCCTCCCTCGGGTGTCCTTCTCCGCGCGGGCGCCGGACGAAACCTCGGACCGCTTGGCCGGGACGCGATGTGGGGCGTCGCGCGCCTATCATCCAAGCATGCGAGGCGATCGGGTCGAGATCGTGATGGACGTCGGGACCGGCGTACAGACGTTCGAGGTCGTCGCGTCGCGGGCGGGTCGTCGCGTCGAGGTGACGACCGGCCGCGGCGTGGTCGAGGTCTCGGAGATCACGCGAGGCGGCAAGCCTGTCAGGACCGCCCGCTTCATGTCCGCGCGCGTCGTCGCGTTGGTGGAGCATCCGGCGGAGGACGAGGAGCCGGTCGCGAGGCCGCGCGGCCGGCGCACGACGCGTGGGCAGGCCTCACTGATCTAGCGCCGCGAACGCAACGCAGGTCAGGGAAGGTAGGGCTCAGCTTCGCCGGTCTCCGCGAGGACCTTCAATCGGCCGAGGACGCCGGCCCACGTGAACGCGACCGAGGCGAACTCCCACTCGGGCTGCTCGAGCGGGAAGCCCGCGTGGCGGAACAGCACCCGCGTGCCCCCGTGCTCCGGCTCCGGAGACAGCGCCCAGCGGACCGTCGTCCCTTCCCAGAGCGGGAAGTCGCCGAGGCACGTCCATGCCACTTCGTCCGCATCGATCCGGTCCACCCGCATCCGCAATGCGGCGTCGCCGAACGTGAACCTGGCCTCGCTTCCCACCTTGGGTTCGGCGATCGCGGTCGGCGTCCAGAAGGACGCCAAGCCCTCCTTCGTGGTGATGGCCTTCACGACCGTCGGTCCACCGGCGTGGATCTCGGCTCCCAGCAGGATCTCGCGTGTCATCTCGACCTCCTGTCTCGTGGGCGGGAACCACATTTAAGGGGGGACTTAAGCTCGCGTCAAGTCGAAGGAGATGCTTAACTACCCTGCGTGCAGGCGGTCCTCGATGCCATCAGCAGCCCTCGGCGGCGCGAGATCCTCCGTCTGATCTGGCAAGAGGAACTGTCGGCGGGCCAGATCGCGGAGCGGTTCGAGGTGAGCTGGCCGGCCGTCTCCCAGAACCTGCGCCTCCTCCGGGAGGCCGGTCTCGTGACGGAGCGGAAGGAGGGAACGAGGCGGTTCTACCGAGCGGATCCGGAGGCCCTCGGACCGCTGCGGGAGTTCCTTCGGCAGATGTGGGAGCAGGAGCTCGACGCCCTCGAGCGCGCGATCGAGCGGGACCGGCGTGGCTGAGCCGCTGGTCGAACTGGAGCGCCGTCTGCCGGTGCCGCCCGAGGAGGTCTTCGCCTACCTGACCGATCCCGCCCGATACGTGGAGTGGATGGGCACGGCGGCTGAGCTGGATCCGAAGCCGGGCGGCCGATACCGCGTTCAGGTTGGGACCCATGTTGCACTGGGCGAATACGTCGAGGTGACGACGCGCCGCATCGTGTTCACGTGGGGTTGGGAGGGCAGCGACATCGTCCCGCCAGGCTCCACCATGGTCGAGATCTCCCTCACGCCGGAGGCGGAGGGCACGCTCATGCGTCTGCGACACTCGGGACTCCCGGCTGAACCCGACGCATCGATGCACCGCGAGGGATGGGAGCGCTACCTCGGTCGCCTGGTGAGCGTGGCGGCCGGGAGCGACCCAGACGACGCCTCGGACTGAAGGTTCAGCTGCCGACGGACTCGTCGGCGCCCTCGGCTCGGATCTGGGTGAGCCGATCGAGCGCCCGGCCCGTCCATCCGGCGATCTGCTGCTCACCCAGCTCCTGGGAGATCCGGATCGCGGTGCGGAGATCTCGCTCACCCTCGTCGAGCCGCCCGAGGTCGCGGAAGCAGATCCCGCGCTCGGCGATCGCGTCGGCCAGCTCCCATCGGGCGCCGAGCTCCTCGAAGATCTCGATCGCCCGATCGAAGCGAGGGATCGCTTCCTCGTGCCGTCCGAGGTCCTCGTCGATCCGCGCGCGCTGGACCGTGGTCACCGCGACGCTGAACCGATCGCCCATCTCGGTCGCGACCTCGCTCGCCTCCTCGACGAGGCGCGCTGCCTCGTCGTTCTGGTTCTGCTGGCTGTGGTTGATCGACAAGGCGGTCAGTGCCCGCACCCGGGCCCAGTCGTCGCCGTGCTCCTGCGCGAGCTCGACGGCGCGGCGCCAGAGCTGGTCGGCCTCGGCGTACTCCTCGCGGGTCCACGGCACCCAACCCGCGAACAGCAGCGAGCGGGCGAGCGCCCACGGATCGTCCAGCTCCGCGGCGGCCGCGAGCGAGTCCGCCAGGAGATCCTCCGCGGCCTCGAGGTCGCGGTCGACGTTGATCGCGATGTCGCCCTGATACCGCAGGGCCAGCGCGAGGGTCCAGGGGTCGCCGTGCTTCTCCCCGAGCTCGACGGCCCGCTCGAGCGCCCGGCTCGCCGCCGGGTACTCCGCGAGCCAGTAGTGGGCCTCCCCGATCCCGGCGAGGGCACGGGCCTCCCGCACCCCCCAGCCTCCTTCGGGACCTGCGAGCTCCAGCGCGCGCTCGTAGCGGGCGATCGCCGACCGGCTCTCCATCCGCCGCCGCGCCCGGTGGCCGGCCTCGATCAGGGCGTCGATCGCGCGTTCCGGCAGCCGGCGGTCGCCGGGGTCCAGGTCGAGAGACGCGCTGGCCGCGCGTTCGAGGTGGTCGGCCGCGAACGATCGGTGACCCGCTTCCACGAGCGCGTCGGCCACGCGTTCGTGGAGCTGACGTCGCTCACGTTTCGGGAGGCTGCTGTAGGCGACCTCCCGGACCGTCTCGTGGCGGAACCGCCAGCGTGGTTCCGAACCCCAGCCGCCCGTGTCGTCGCGGACGACGATCTCCGCTTCCTCGAGCGCCCGAACGTCCTCCGCGGTCGCGTCGCTGACCATCGCGAGCTCGCTCGGGTTGAACGAGTAAAGGAACACCGATACGCGACGGGCGAGATCTCGCTGCCTCGGCGGGAGGCTGTCGAGCCGGGCGGCGACCACCGCCTGGACGGTGGGTGGGAGCGCGCCGCCGCGTTCCGCGACGCCGCGCTCCCGCTCCGAGAGCACCATGCCGGTCGTCTCGACGATGAAGAACGGGTTGCCGCCGGTCCGCGTGGCGATCTCGCCCGCCTCGGCCTGGCCGATCCTGCCACCGGCGGCCTCCCGCACGAGCTCCAGGGCTTCGGCCGAGGGCAAGGGCTCGAGGCGGAGCGTCACCGCGTTCACGGCCCCCGACGCCCAGTTGGGCCGGACGTCCAGGAGCTCGGGGCGCGCGAGCGCCACGATCAGAGCACGGTCGGGCGTATGCCGGTTCGTCGAGGCCATGCGCTCGATCAGGTCGAGCATCGGCGGCCGCAGACCGTGCACGTCCTCGAAGATCATCACGACGGGCTCCTGCTCCGACAGCCCCTCGACCAGGGACAGGAAGCCGCTCTGGACGTCCTGGATGAAGATCGACTCCTCACGCCGCTGCTCGCCCACCCCGATCGTGAGCGCCAGGCGGCCGGCCACGCGGGCCGCCTCGGCCGCCTCGCAGCAGCCCTCGACGACCTCCTCGAGGCTGCGCATGGTCTCTTCGGGCGACATGTCGTCCTCGATCCCGCTGAGCTCCCGGACGATCGCCGTGACCGGAGCGAAGGTCGCGGAGTCGCCGTAGGCCTGTGCGCGGCCCCAGAGCACCGTCACGTTCTCGTCCAGCCCCGCGACGAGCTCGTCCGCCAGTCGGGACTTCCCGACCCCAGGCTCGCCGAGGATCGACACGAGCAGCGGCGTCGAGGTGGCCTTCACCCGCGCGAAGCTGCCGCGCAGGATGTCGAGCTCGTTCGAACGGCCCACGAACGGGATCGTCCGCCGCGCGGACCGTGTGGTGAGGTCGCGGACCGGGTGCGCCGTCAGCTTTCGCTGGAACCCCTTCGCCTCGACCTCGCGCGGTTCCTCGAACGACACGGAGGCCGACGTCAGGGCGTAGGTGGTCGCGCCGACCAGCACCTCGTCCGGCTTCGCCGCCACCTGCAGACGGGCGGCGGCGTTCACGACTGGCCCCGTGACGAGGAGCTGTCCGGTCGGTCCGACGCCGGTGGCCGCCTCACCCGACTCGACCCCGACCCGGATCCCGAGCGGCTCGTCGAGTCCCAACGACTCCTGGAGCCGTTGCATCCGCCCACGGATCGCCAGG
>DASQTT010000059.1:0-4345 GCA_035641735.1 Actinomycetota bacterium
AGATCCGCGGTGGCGCGCTCGACGGCGGCCGCAGCGTCGTTGACAGCCATCCGCGCCTCGGCCAACTCGTCGCGGATCCCCGCCAGCCTGGCCTCGATCCGCTCGATCTCGGCCTTCGCCTCGCGGACGTTCTCCTTCGACGGCGGAGCGGCGATCGCCACGGTGGTGAGCACGCAGACGAGCGCCGACAGTGCGGCGGCGATCGCGAAGCGGCCGGAGCGGGGGAAGGTCGATGGGTGCTGGGTCATCGGTCGACGGCGCCTCCGGCCCGGGGGAAGGTGGACGGACCGGCCGCGATAGCTTCCCGTCCCCTCGGTGGTCTTGCAACCATCTCGACCGGCCGGAGTGACTCCTGAAGGTCCGGGTCGGCCGTTCCGGCAGGTCAGCGGTACTCGATCAGCTGGATCGGATTCCCGTCGGGATCGTGGAAGGTGGCGAACCGACCCACCCCCGGCACCTCCGCCTCGTGCCCGTCGAACGCCACGCCGCGTTGCCGCAGAGCCGATGTCGCCTCGTCGAGATCGTCCACCTTGAAGACCACCGTTCCGCCGGGCGGCAGGTCGGAGCCCTCGGTCGCGTGCAGCGCAAGGCGGATCGGGCCGGCCGAGAACTCCGCCCACCCCGCACCGGCGCGGGAGGCGAGCTCCATCCCCAGGACCCCCTCGTAGAACGCGACCGCCCGGTCCATGTCCCGGGTCCAGTAGTAGACGTGGTCGACGCCGAGCGGCGGTACCTCGGGCATGTCAGCCGAGGATCCGCCGCTTCTGGGCCTGGAACTCCTCCTCGGTGAGGACGCCGCGCGCGCGGAGGTCCGCCAGACGCTCGAGCTCCGACGCGGCGGACGGCGCCGGCCGGCCGCTCGATCCGGACGACATCCGCTGCTGGTTCAGCTCCCCCTGGTGGTAGATCGTCCTCTGGACCCCTTCCGGATCCCGGATGTCGTCGAAGACCTGCCGGCCCGCTTCCGATGCCGACTGGATCACCAGCGTCCCCGCGCCGATCATCCGGTCGACGATGCCCTGCTCGAACCGGACGTCGTTGATCGCCTCCAGCGGCACCTCCATCGAATACTTCGCGATGAACCCGCGGCGGTGGATGATCCGGTCGCTCGTCACGACGAAGTGCGACGTGAGCCAGTCGACCAGGCGACGGACCGGATACGCGAGGAGGAACAGGGCTCCGGCGACGCCCACGATCGTGTCGAGGATCGGTTCCTCGAACGTCTCGTACAGCACGATCATCACGGCGATCGTGAGGATCGTGGCGATCGCCGGCATCACCAGCGCGATCCAGTGCGGCCGCAGGTCGAGGACCAGCTCCTCGCCCTCCACCAGGAGGCGCCTCGGGAACGCCATGCGCGGAACCTAGCGCGCGTCGCCTCGGCCAGGCAAACGAGCTCGATCCGCGTGGGACCGAAGGTGGTGGACGTCGCCCGACGCGACACGGACGCGTCCCGCGTCCGTGTCGATCAGCAGCGCCCCGGTCTCGTCGAGATCGACGGCGACGCCGCGGACGGCGTCGCCGCCGACCGTCGTCGCCTCGACCGGGCGACCCAGCGTGTCCGAGACGGCCGCCCATCGGAAGGAGATCTCGTCGGGCCCTTCGATCAGCCGGCGGAGGGAGAGGAGGTAGCTCGCGAGGAGGTCCTCGACGCCGACCTCCCCGATCCCTCCGGCGCCGGGCACGTCTTCCGGCGCGGACAGGTTCAACCCGACGCCCACGACGGCGTGGCGCACGATCCCCTCCACGATCTCGGACTCCGCCAGGACGCCGCCGACCTTCGCGCCGTCGAGGAGGAGGTCGTTCGGCCACTTGCAGCGGACATCCCGCCCGGCGATCGCACGGGCGGCCTCCGCCATCGCGACGCCTCCGGCGATCGAGACGAGGCCGAGACGATCGGGCGCGAGGGACGGACGCAGCACCACGCTGCACATCAGGGCCTGTCCCGGCTCGTCCATCCAGGTGCGCCCCCGCCGGCCGCGGCCCTCCGTCTGATGGCCGGCGGCGACGAGCGTCCACGCGGGGGCCCCGTCGGCCGCCATCGCCATCGCGGTGTCGTTCGTCGACGTCGTGACGTCGTCCCATCGCACGGGGGCGCCGGGGTCGACCGCGCCGAGCGCTCGGCGGAGCGCCTCCTCGTTCAGCAGGGCTCCCTCACGGAGGCGACGCTATATCGTGGCGCCGCATGGCGCGGAAGCAGAAGCTGCTGATCGCCAACCGCGGCGAGATCGCCGTGCGCATCGCCCGCACCTGCCGCGACCTCGGCATCGCCACGGTCGCCGTGTACTCCGACGCGGACCGCGACGCGCTCCACGTGGAGGCGGCGGACGAGGCGTACCGGATCGGACCGGCGCTCGCCTCGTCGTCCTACCTGTCGATCGACCGGATCCTCGAGGCCGCGCGGAAGACGCGCGCGACGCTGATCCATCCGGGCTACGGGTTCCTCGCGGAGCGCGCGCAGTTCGCCCAGGCGGTCGAGGAGACGGGGGCCACGTTCGTCGGTCCCACGGCTGCGGCGATCGAGCAGATGGGCGACAAGGCCGCCGCGCGACGGGCGGCGGACGCCGCGGGGATGCCGATCGTCCCGGGAACGCGGGACCCCGTGGACCTGGCGCAGGCGAAGAATGAGGCCGCGAGGATCGGCTTCCCGCTGCTCGTGAAGGCGGCCTTCGGCGGCGGCGGCAAGGGCATGCACGTCGTCCGGGACGCCGACCACCTGGAAGAGTCCCTCCGGCGCGCCGCCCGCGAGGCGAAGTCCTACTTCGGCCGGCCGGAGGTCTTCCTCGAGCGCTACGTCGACCGTGCGCGTCACGTGGAGGCGCAGATCCTCGCCGACACGCACGGGAACGTCTCGTTCCTGGGCGAACGCGACTGCTCGGTCCAGCGACGCCATCAGAAGCTGATCGAGGAGACACCGGCGCCCCGGTTCGACGACCGCATCCGCGAGCGGTTCGCGGCCGCGACGACGGCTCTCGCGCGGGAGGCCGGTTACGTCAACGCCGGCACGGTGGAATGCGTGATGGACGAGGACGGGGACTTCTACTTCCTCGAGATGAACACGCGTCTCCAGGTCGAGCACACGGTCACCGAGGCCGTGACGGGCCTCGACCTCGTCGCGCTGCAGATCCGCGTCGCGCTGGGCGAGGAGATCGCGCTCGCGCCGGAGCCCCGGGGGGCGGCGATCCAGGCGCGGATCAACGCCGAGGATCCGGCCCGGAACTTCCTCCCGGGCCCCGGCCGGGTGACCCGGTACCGCGAGCCCGCCGGACCGTTCGTGCGTGTCGACTCCGGGATCACCGAGGGCCGGGAGATCCCGGGCGACTACGACTCGATGTTCGCGAAGCTCGTCGTCTGGGGCGAGGACCGCGAGACCGTGCGGCGCCGCATGCTGCGCGCCCTCGACGAGTTCGTCGTCGAGGGCGTGCCGACGACGATCCCGGTCCATCGCTGGGTCCTCGGCTCGAAGGAGTTCCGCGATGCCACGCACACGACCACGTGGCTCGAGCGGGCGCTCTCGGCGGTGGATCTGCCCGCCCTCCCGGATCTCGCAGCGGCGACGCAGTCGCAGGGGCAACCTGCCGACATCCTCGTCGAGGTCGACGGCCGCCGCGTCCCGGTCCGGATCTTCGACGAGCGACGAGGTCTGGCTCCGCGGCCCCCGGCCCCGCGGGATACGCACGGCCGCGAGCACGTCCACGGCGAGATCCGCGCCCCGATGCAGGGGACGATCGTGAAGGTGCTGGTCGAGAAGGGGCAGGAGGTGCGGGCCGGCGACGTGATCTGCATCCTCGAGGCGATGAAGATGGAGAACCACATCCCGTCCCCGCGCGAGGGCGAGGTCACGGACCTGCCGATCCACGCGGGGCAGGTCGTCGACACCGACCAGCTGATCGCGGTGATCGACTAGGCCTGCGGCGACCCCCATCGATCGCGACCGACGATCCGGAACCCCGAGTCCTTGATCTTGTAGGCGCGGTTGATCGACACCAACAGGGCCGTGAGCGGCTCGGCCACGCGCGCCATCTCGAGCCGGCCGCCGTCGACCCATCGGAGCCCCGGGATGCCCTCGAGCAGCGAACCGACCCTGGCCTTCGCCTCGGGGTCGTCGCCGCACACGAGGACGTCCGAGTCCAGGTCGTGCTCGAGCGCCTGGAGCGCCCAGGCCGCGACGGTGTGGAGGGCCCCGACCACCCTGGGTCCGGCGCCGAGGATCGCCTGCGCCTGCTCCGCCGCCGACCCGTGCCAGGGGCGGAGCACCTGCCATGGCCGGCCGCCCACCGCGGTCGCGAGGGGGCTCGTGGCGTCGAGGACGACGACGCCCGCGGCGAGCGCGTCCTTGATCGAG
>DASQTT010000060.1:0-3820 GCA_035641735.1 Actinomycetota bacterium
AGATCTGGCTCTCAGCCGGCGAGGTCCTCGTCGGTGAGGATCGCGAGCTCGGTGCGTGAGCGGATCTCGAGCTTCGCGTAGACGTGGGAGAGGTGACCCTCGACGGTCCGCACGCTCATGAAGAGCGTGTCGGCGATCTCCTTGTTGCTGCGTCCGGCACGGGCGAGGCGGGCCACTCGCTGCTCTGCTTCCGTCAGGTCGGTCCCGGCCGGGCGCCGTCCGCCGATGCGCCGGGCCTCGCTCGAAGCCCGTTGCGCCCACAGCGGCGCTCCGAGCCCCTCGAACAGCTCGCGCGCCTGATCGAGCGACGCCCTCGCGTCACGCTTCCGGCCGGCGCGTCGTCGGATCGTTCCGCGGACGAGGTGTGTCCGGGCCAGGTCGTAGTCGGACGCTCCGGCACCCAGGTCGGCCGCCCATGAGGCGATCCGCTCCTCGGCCTCGTCATGCGCTCCCTGCGCGCTGATCAGCTGGGCCCGGCTCCGGGCGGCGGCGGCGGCGACGACGCCGGGTCGCCCGAACGCCTCGGCGTGCTCTTCGAGCCGGTCGATCAGCCCTTCCGCCGTGGAGAGGTCGCCCACGCCGAGGCAGGCCTCGATCGCATCGGGGAGGAACGGCTCCCACTCCGGATCCTCGATCCCCGCCGAGAAGAACAGCTCGGTGGCGACCGCGAGCGAGCGGTGGGCGCCCACCGGGTCCTCGCGTGCGAGGTCGAGCATGCCCGACGCCGCGAGGCCTCGGATCCGTCCGGGGACGTACGGGCTCCGCACGTCCGCCGCTCGGCGACCGTGCTCCTCCGACTCGGCCTCGAGGCCGAGGGCCGCCTCGAGCCAAGCGAGGACCCCCAGGTTGCGGGAGGGAAGGCCGATCTCGGCGCCCAGCCGCTCCGCCTCCCTGGCCCGTTCCAGACCGAGGCGCCACCGGCCCGCCCGACGGTCCAGGTCCGCAAGCTCGGCGAGGATCCATCGTCGCGACCCCTCGTCTCCCCGGACCACGGACGACGACAACAGCCCTGCGAGCCCCGCTTGCGGAGCGCCGGCGTCCGGCTCGCCGATCCCTCGGAGGACCCAGCCGGCCATGACTGCCTCCGTCTCCCGGATCGCCGACGGCGCGTGGGGCCGCCCCGTGAGTTCCAACGTCCGATCCGCGTGGAGCCGAGCGCCGGCGACGTCACCGAGGTCGCGCACCGTCCAGAACAGCCCGCCGCGGATCGTCGCCTCCAGATCGGGCTCGATCCCCGGTTCCGCGAGCGCCTCCTCGAAATGTCTCCGCGCGTCGGCGAGGCGAAGGAGCTCCCATTCGATGGAGGCGAGACTGGCGAGGGCGGAGGCCCGCGGCGTCCCAGGCTCCGAGATGTCGACGGATCGGCGGAGGTCCTCGATCGCCGCCTCCGCGTCGCCGGCTCGGGAACGGTATTCACCGGCGACCCGGAGGCGGCGGGCCAGGCTCGCCTCGTCGTGCGGCGGCGTGAGTCGGGCGGCGTGGCTCATCAGCTGCGCGGCGGACGCACTCGCTCCACGGGCGCCCGCCGCCGCGCCGCCGGCCTCGATCGTCTCGGCGACGGCCGCGTCGGGCGCGTCCGCCGCCAGCGCGAGGTGGCGGGCGCGCTCCTCCGGATCGTCGACCACTTCGGCGATCCCGGCATGGAGGTGGTGTCGCGTACGCCGCGAGGCACCCGCGTACACCGCGGAGCGGTAGAGCGGATGGACGAAATCGATGTTGCCGTCCGCGTGGGTCCGGACGAAGCTCGACTCCGACGCGTCCTCGATCACGGCGTCGACGTCCGCATCGGGAAGGAGTCGACGGAGGAGGGCGACCGTGGGTCGCGCCAGCGCCGCCGTCGCCAGGAGGACCTCACGGGCGTCGGGGGAGAGGCCCGCCAGTCGGTGCCGAACGAGGTCCTCTCGGAGGTCCCGAGGGACGGGGATCGATACACCGGTCGGGCGCTCGTCGCCGCGATCCAGCGCCCGGGCCAGCTCGAGAGCGAAGAAGGGGTTGCCGCCCGACTGGGCGTGGATCTCCCGGAGGTTCGAGCCGTGGAGCTCGATCCCGAGGCGCTCGCGGACGATCTCGGCGATCGCCTCGATCGGGAGAGGGCCCAATGCGACCGAGTCCGCGGGCATCCGTGCCACCGCCTCGTCCACGTCCGTGCGCGGCCCTCCGTCGAGGGGCGGTCGGCGCGAGATCAAAGCACCGACCGGTTCCGTGACCAGGCGGCGGAGCGCGAACGCGAGCACGTGGTCGCTGTCGGCGTCGACCCAATGGGCGTCGTCCACGGCGATCAGCGTCGGCTGCTCCGCGGCCCGGCGGCGGAGCAGCGTGAGCACGCCCGCCGAGAGCGCTCGGCGATCGGTCGGCCCCGAGCCTGTCTGGCGGAGCAGGGCGGTCCGGATCGCGGCGGCTTGCGGCTCCGGCAGCTCCGGCTCCGCATCCGCGATCACGGGGTCCAGCAGGTCCGTCAGCGTCGAGAACGGGAGCTCCGCGTCGGGCCGGGCGGGTCGGGCGGTGAGCAGACGGATACCCCGACCGCCCGCGTCCGCGATCGTGTCGAGCCAGAGAGTGGTCTTGCCGATCCCGGGCTCGCCTTCGAGGACGAGCGCGTGCGGCCGGTCGAGGAATGAGCCGAGGAACGCCGTCAGGGTCTGTTGCTCGATCTCTCGCCCGACGACCAGTCCCGATCACCCCCGCGGCGTGGGTATCGTGCGGCGCGGTGCTCGGAGGGTCAACTCGGCGTCGCGCGGTCCGATGTCCGGTGATACAACCTCCCCGATGGCCGGGCTCGATCGGATCGGGACCGAGCTCGCGGGCTATCGGCTGCTGGAGATCATCGGGAGGGGCGGGGCGAGCGTCGTCTACCTGGCCGAGCATCTCCGGCTCGGTCGCCGCGCGGCGCTCAAGGTTCTCGCACCGCAACTCGCACACGACGAGGGCTTCCGCGAGCGATTCATCCGCGAGTCACGGACCGCGGCGGGACTCGACCACCCCAACATCGTGCCGGTGTACGACGCCGGCGAGGCCGACGGGGTGCTCTACCTGGCGATGCGGTACGTGCAGGGGAGCGATCTCGGCGAGGTGATCCGCTCGACTGGGCCGATCGAGGCCTGGAGGACGCTCGCGATCGTCGCACAGGTGGCGGCCGGCCTCGACGTCGCGCACGACGAGGGCCTCGTCCATCGAGACGTGAAGCCGGGGAACGTGCTCCTCACCCGTGACCGGAGCACCGGGATGGAACGGGCGTTCCTGTCGGATTTCGGCCTCACGAAACGTATCGCTTCGAGCGGCGGAGGCCTCACGCAGACCGGGCAGTTCGTCGGGACGGTCGACTACGTCGCTCCCGAACAGATCCTCGGCGAGCCGGTCGACGGCCGGACGGACGTCTATTCGCTCGGCTGCGTGCTGTTCCATTGCCTCCGGGGCGCGCCGCCGTTCGCCCGCCCGAACGACGTCGGCACGATCTACGCCCACGTGCACGCGCCCGCGCCCGCACTCACGACCGATGGGTCCCGGCGGATCGACGCGGTGATCGCCCGCGCGCTCGCCAAGGACCGGAACGATCGGTACGGGACGTGCTCGGATCTCGTCGAGGCCGCACGCTCGGCGATCCAGGCGGATCCGGCCCCTCTCGGCGAGATCATCGATGCGTCCGAGACCCCGGCGCACGAGGCCGAGCCGGCCCGAACGGAGGAGCCGACCACGGCGGTCGTCACGCGCGAGGCGACGACCGTGGCGCCGGTGCCGGGCCCCAGGCACCGCCGACGCGGGACGAGCGTCGGGTGGATCGGCGCGGCCGCGGTTCTGGCCTTGGCGGTGGCCGTCGTCGCGA
>DASQTT010000061.1:0-2606 GCA_035641735.1 Actinomycetota bacterium
TTGCGCCTCCCGCCGTGGCCGCGGTTCCTCCTGTGCTTCGCGGCGGTGGCGTTCTTCACGGTCCTGACGGGTGCCGAGCCATCCGTGCTTCGGGCCGGCGTGATGGCGTGCCTCGCCCTCGTCGGCGTGTTCCTCGCTCGCCCCCGCACGACGGCCTCGATCCTGGCCGGCGCCGTGCTCGCGCTCCTCGTGATCGATCCGTGGCTGGTCTGGTCCGTCGGCTTCCAACTCAGCGTCACCGCGACAGCGGGGATGGTCGCGGCCGCGTCGCCCCTCGCCGAACGCTTCGGCGCCGTCCTGCCCGGGTCCGTCGCGATCGCCGCCGGGGCCACAGTCTCTGCGCAGCTCGGCGTGACGCCCGTGCTCCTCTCGACGTTCCGCGAGATCCCGCTCGTGGCCCCCTCGCTGCTGCTCGGCGCGGTGGCCGCGGGGCTGGGGCTGGTCTGGGAGACGGCCGGCACGGGGGTCGCCCTGCTCGCCTCGATCCCGATGCGCGTCCTCGCGACGATCGCCGACCGTCTGAGCAAGGCGCCGATCGCCCATCTGACGTCGGAGGGCGGCTCGACGGCGCTCGTCGTCGGCACGGTCGTCGTCGTCGCGCTGCTGGCGTGGATACGGACGCGCTGGCGTCCACCGAAGACCGCGATCGTCGCCGCGATCGCGTGCCTGCCGCTGTTCGTCTGGGCGTCGGCGCTGGGGAGCGGTCCCCCCGACGGTCTGACGATCCGCTTCTTCGACGTGGGCCAGGGGGACGCCGCGCTCCTGACGACGCCGGAGGGGGCCTCGGTGCTCTTCGACGGCGGTCCCCAAGAGGACCAGGTGGCCACGGAGCTGGCAGCGTTGGGCGTGAAGCGGCTGGACGTCGTCGTGGCGAGCCACCCGCACGCCGACCACATCGTCGGGCTGCCGGCGGTGCTCGCCCGGGTCCCCATCGGCCTCCTGCTGCAGCCCGGTTGCGACCGGAGCAGCGCGCTCCAACGCCAGCTCGACCGGGCGATCGCCGACGAGCATGTCGACGTGCGCGCCCCGCGAGCGGGGGACTCCTTCAGCGTCGGCCGCCTTCGCCTGGATGTCCTGTCACCCGACCGCTGCTGGACCGGGACCGAGTCCGACGCGAACAACGACGCGCTCGTGATCCGGGCCACGTTCGCCGAGCACGTCGTCCTGATCGCCAGCGAGCCCGAGGAACCCGCGCAGGAGTGGATGCTGGAGTCCGAGGTCGACCTCCGAGCCGACGTCCTGAAGGTCCCGCACCACGGGGCGGCGACCTCGGTGCCGGAGTTCTTCGACGCGGTCGATGCGGAGATCGCGATCGTCTCGGTGGGGGAGAACGATTACGGGCACCCGACGGCGTTCACGCTCGACGCGCTGGTCGCGAGTGGCGCGGAGGTGTGGCGGACCGATCGCCACGGCACGATCGTGGTGACCTTCGACGGTCCGAGCCCGACGGTACAGTTCGAGTGATGGCGCCCCCACGCGTGACGTTGCTCTGGGGCGAGGATGCGTACCTGCTCCGCGAAGCGGCCCTCGAGGTGCTCGGCGATATCGAGGCGTCCGAGGTCGACGCGGCGACCTGGCAGGGGAGCGAGCTGCAGTCGCTGGCCACGCCCTCCCTCTTCGGCGAAGCCAGGGCGCTCCTCGTGAGCGATGCCCGATCGCTCTGGAAAGAGGTGATCGACGAGCTCGCGACGTACCTGTCCTCGCCCGATCCCGACGCGATCCTCGTGATCACGTGGACGACGGCCGAGCGAGGCAGGCCGCCCGCGGCGCTCCAGAAGCTCGTCGAGCCCGTCGGCGAGGTCCGGAAGGTCGAGCTCGTCCGCAAGGACCTCGAGCCCTGGCTCGTCGCGCGGGCAAAGGCGGCGGGGCTGGAGCTGGCGATCCCCGGAGCCCGCGCGCTCGTGGAGGCGCTCGGGACCGAGCCGGGACAGCTCGTGTCGGCGCTCGAACAGCTCGCGGCCGTCTTCCCCGGTCGTCGCGTGGGGCCCCAGGAGGTCGCGAGGCAGTTCCGTGGGCTCGGCGAACAGAAGACGTGGGACCTGTGCGACCGGGCGTTCGCGAAGGACCTGCCTGGCGCGATCCGCTCGCTGCGCGCGATCGAGGAGGGCGGCGACGAGGCGATCATGGTGCTGGGCGGGATCGCCGCTCGGGTGCGGGACCTGCTCCGGGTGCGATCGCTGCCCGACCGGATGCCTCCGGCGGAGCTCGCGAAGGAGGCCGGGCTGCGGTTCGACTGGCAGGCCCGGCGCTATCAGCAGCAGGCGAGGAACTTCACGCTGGGGGAGCTCGTCGCGCTCCACGACCGGATCGCCGAAGCGGATCGAGCCCTCAAATCGGGCGCCCCCGGTGACGTGGTGATGCCGACCTTGATCGCCGCGATCGCGGCGGCGTAACTACTGGGAGGGGGCGGCCGCGTTCGCGGCCCGCGCCAGTCGGCTCTTCCGGCGGGCGGCGGTCCGCTTGTGCACGATGCCCCTGCTCGCCGCCTTGTCGAGCGCCTGCGCGGCCTCGCGCGCGCGCTCCACGGCCGCGTCCGCGTCGCCTGTGGAGACCGCCACGCGCACCTTCTTCGTCGAGGTCTTCAGCGCCGTCCGGACGGCCTTGTT
>DASQTT010000062.1:0-4463 GCA_035641735.1 Actinomycetota bacterium
CGTGGCCGCAGCCTTCTTACCCGCCGCGGACCGCTTCGCGGTCTTCCGCTTCCGGGTCGCCGCCGCCTTCTTCGCGGCCGCTGATCGTTTCGCGGCCGGCCTCTTGCGGGCGGCCGTCTTCCGTGCTGCCATACCGTCCCCCTTTCCTCCGTGGTTACGAAGGGTCCTGGGTCACGACGCCATCCGTTTGAGGCGCCGCCGTTCCCGTTCGCTCATCCCGCCCCAGACGCCGTAGCGCTCATCACGCCGAAGGGCGTAGTTGAGGCATTCGATCCGAACGGGACATTCCGAGCAGATGCGTTTGGCCTCCCTGGACGATCCCCCCTTCTCGGGGAAGAAGACCTCCGGGTCGTGGTCCCGGCACCTCGCCCGCTCCTGCCATGGGATGTAGTGATGCACGCCGCTCTCCCCCCCAAATCACATACTTGTGATTCTGAGGGAAGAACCACCTCTTTGGCAAGAGGTAACTTCAGGTGGTTCTCTGCCTCGACCCTCATCGCAAGCAATCGTCGCCAAGCGCGCGCACGAGTGCAACCCTTTCCGAGAAGAATCTCGGTGGTCAGTCGGGTTGACCGATATCGTCAGACCGACTGACGATATCGCGGTTCGAGGTCCGCGTTCGACGCGATCCGCTCGTACGTCGTGTCGCGGATCGCTGGGGTCCGTCCGATCGCACGGATCGCCGCGTCGAAGCCCTCGGGTGTCATCCGGATCCCCCACTCCGCGCCCGCCATGCGGCTGATCGTCTCTTCCATCAAGGTTCCGCCGAAGTCGTTCGCGCCCGCGCAGAGGATGCGCGCGCTCGCTTCGACGCCGAGTTTCACCCACGAGACCTGCACGTTGTGGATAACTCCGTCGAGGAGGATCCGCGCGACGGCATGCATCCGCAGGCTGTCATCGAAGCTCGGTCCGGGACGCGCACGTCCGGCCAGGTAGATCGGCGCGTTGCGGTGGACGAAGGGCAGCGGCACGAACTCGGTGAATCCGCCGGTCTCGGTCTGGATCCGGCGGAGCCGTCGGATGTGGGCGACCCAGTGGGGCGGGGCGTCCACGTGGCCGAACATCACGGTCGAAGAGCTCCGGATCCCGAGCCCGTGGGCCGTCCGGACGATCTCCTCCCACGTGTCGGCCGGCAGCTTCCCCTTCGTCAGGAGCCATCGGACGTCGTCGTCGAGGATCTCCGCGGCCGTTCCGGGGATCGTCCCCAGGCCATGCTCCTTGCAGGCGGTCAGGAACTCCCGGAAGGACACGCCCATCTTCGTGGCCCCGTTCAGGATCTCCATGGGGCTGAACGCGTGGATGTGGATACCCGGCACGCGGCGCTTCACGGCGTCGAGGAGATCCAGATAGAAGGTGCCGGGGAGATCCGGGTGGATCCCGCCCTGCATGCACACCTCGGACGCGCCGGCCTCCCACGCCTCCTCCGCGCGGTCCGCGACCTCCTCCAGCGTGAGCGTGTACGCCTCCAGATCCACCTCCCGCTGGGCGAAGGCGCAGAAGCGGCACCCCACGTAGCACACGTTCGTGAAGTTGATGTTGCGGTTGATCACGTAGGTGACGACGTCACCGACGGCTTCCTGGCGGAGGTCGTCGGCGACCGCTCGCACCGCGTCGAGCGAGGCCCCCTCCGCCTGGAACAGCGCGAGCGCCTGCGGGTCCGAGATCTCGCGATGCCGCTCGGCGGACCGGAGCGCCGACCGGACCTCGGCGTCGATCCTGGCCGGCGGCGCGGTCCGGGCGGCCCAGGCCCTCGTCACGGGGTCCTCGGGCGGGAGCTCGCCGTAGATCGCGCGCGCGTCCGCGCGGAGTCCCGCCCCGGCTTCCTTCGCGAACGTCAGGTCGATCGTCCTCGGCTTCCAGACGACGTCGGGGTCCTGCCACGCGACCGGCTCGGGGCAGCGCCCCTCCACCGCCAGCCCGTCGAGACCGAGCAGCGCCTCGACCGGCCGGCGCATCTTCGCGGCGAGGTAGGGATCGGGGCTCGCCGCGAACCTCGGGTAGATCGTCAGGCGTTCACGCAACGTCTTCCCGCGAGCGGACGTGGTGGCGGCGAGCGAGTCGATCGCCGGCCAGGGCCGTTCGGGGTTCACATGGTCCGGCGTCACCGGGGACACGCCGCCCCAATCCGCGATCCCGGCGTCGAGCAGCCGGGCCCGCTGCGCCGGATCGGAGAGGTTGGGAGGCGCCTGAACGCTCACGTGCGGCCCGAGCACCACTCGCGTCGTCGCGACCGCCGCGAGGAACGCCTCCCCCCCGGGCTCAGGCGCGGCGCGCATCGCGGTGCCCGGCTTCGCGCGGAAGTTCTGGACGATCACCTCCTGGATGTGCCCGTAGCGACGATGCAGTTCGCGGATCGCGAAGACCGACTCGGCGCGTTCGCGCTCGTCCTCCCCGATCCCCACGAGGATCCCGGTCGTGAACGGGATCGCGAGCCGCCCGGCATCAGCGATCGTGCGTTGCCGGACGGCCGGCACCTTGTCCGGCGACCCGAAGTGCGGTCCGCCCTTCCTCGAAAGTCGGTCCGAGGACGTTTCGAGCATCAGGCCCATCGAGGCGCTCACCTGCTTCAACCGCGCGAGCTCCTCGTAACGCATCACGCCGGGGTTCAGGTGCGGGAGCAGGCCGGTCTCCTCGATCACACGGATCGCGACCGCGCGGAGGTACTCGAGCGTCGACGCGTAGCCTCGAGCGGCGAGCCACTCGCGGGCGACGGGATATCGATTTTCCGGTCGGTCGCCGAGCGTGAACAGCGCCTCCTTGCATCCACGGCGGCGACCGGCCTCGGCGATCGCGACGACCTCCTCGGGGGCGAGGAAGGGCGCATCCAGCCTGGCGGGCGGCTTCGCGAACGTGCAGTAGTGGCACCGGTCCCGACAGAGCATCGTGAGCGGGACGAAGACCTTCCGCGAGTAGGTGACCACGTCGCCGTTGCCGAGGTCGCGGAGACGGGCCGCGATCGCCATCAGATCGCGCAGTGCGTGGCCGCGAGCACCCATCAGGACTGCGGTTTCCGCGACCGAGAGCGCCTTCCCCTGCTCGGCTCGGGCGATCGCCCGACGCATCGCGTGCAACGTCGCGGCCGCCACGTGCGGGAGGCTACTACGCTCTCCCGTCGTGAAGGTCGTCGCGCTCGCCGGCGGCGTCGGGGCCGGCAAGTTCCTCCGAGGGCTGGTCCGCGCCGTCGATCCGCGCGACGTCACCGTGGTCGTGAACACGGGGGACGACGTCGAGGTCCACGGTCTCCGCATCTGTCCCGACCTCGACTCCGTCACCTACTGGCTCGGTGACGTGGCGGATCGGCAGCGCGGATGGGGGCGCCGCCGGGAGAGCTTCCGCGCGCTCGAGGAGCTCCGGGCGTTCGACCCCGACGCCGCGTGGTTCGGCCTGGGCGACCTCGACCTCGCGACCCACCTGTTCCGCAGCCGGCTGCTGCGGGATGGTGCGGCGCTCTCGGAGATCACTCCGCGGATCGCCGAGCGGTTCGGCGTGACGGCGCGGATCCTGCCGATGACGGACGATCCGGTGGAGACCCGCCTCGACGTCGTAGAAGGCGGTCGGGAGATCGACCTGCATTTCCAGGAGTACTGGGTCCGGCGCGGCGCTCGTGACGACGTGAAGGCGATCCGCTTCGTCGGGGCCGAGCAGGCTCGACCCACCCCCGGCGTCGTCGAGGCGCTCGCCGGAGCCGATGTGATCGTCGTCTGCCCCTCCAACCCCGTCGTCTCGATCGGGCCGATCCTGGCGGTGCCGGGGATCCGGGCGGCGATCGAAGGACGACCGATCGTCGGCATCTCCCCGATCGTCGGCGGACGACCGCTCGCCGGGATGGCCGACCGGCTGATGCCGGTCGTAGGCCTCGAGGTGACCGCGGTGGGCGCCGGCCGCGCCTACGACGGACTGCTCCGTGGCTGGGTGATCGACCGGCTGGACGGGGCGCTGGCGGACCGGGCGCGCCGGGAGCTCTCGGTCCCGATCGCCGTCACGGACACGGTGATGGTCGACGACGTGGTCGCCGAACGCCTCGCGCGGACCGCACTGGATCTCCTCCGATGACGCTCGAGCTGATCGGGGTCGAGGGACTGCCGGAGGTCCGCGCCGGGGATGACCTCGCCGCGTTGCTGGAGCGCTCCCTCGTCGAGGTCGGGACTCGCGACGGCGACGTCCTCGCCGTCACACAGAAGATCGTCTCGAAGGCCGAGGGCCGGCTGGTCCCGGCGAAGGATCGAGCGGGATGGATCGAGCGCGAATCGGTCGGCCTGGTGGCCCGCCGTGGAGACGTGGTGATCGTGCGGACCCGACACGGGTTCGTCTGCGCGAACGCCGGCGTGGACGCCTCCAACGTTCCCGAAGGACTGCTCACGCTCCTGCCGGAGGATCCGGACGCGAGCGCCGAGCGGCTCCAGAAGGAGCTCTGCGCGCAATTGGGGCGGCGCCGGCTCGGCGTGGTGATCACCGATACCTTC
>DASQTT010000063.1:0-3243 GCA_035641735.1 Actinomycetota bacterium
GCCGCCACTCGCGCGCCTCCTCCATCAGGGCGCGGATCGCGGGCTCCTCCGCCGCACGCAGCCGAACCGTCGCGCCGACCACCACGCCGTCGGCCGGCAGAGCGGAGCGGCGGTAGGCGAACCCCGCCTCGTGCCCGCTGATGGTGTGGCGTTCGGCCGATCCAAAGAGATAGACCTCGATCCGCTCCACGACCTCCGACATCGAGCGCCCGTGCGCGCCGGCGTTCATCCGCACGGCGCCGCCGAGGGTCGCCGGGATCGCGACCCCGAACTCGAGCCCGCCGAGGCCGTGCTGGAGCGCGACGCCGGCCAGCGCCGGGAGCGGCATCGCGCCCCCGGCCGCCAGCCGGTCGCCCTCCCGGCCGGCCCAGCGGAAGCCCCGGCCGAGCCTGACCACGATGCCGGGGAACCCCCCGTCGGAGACGAGGACGTTCGACCCCTTGCCGATCACCGTCACCGGCACGCCGGCGACATCGGTGGCCTCGGCGACCGCCGCCAGATCGCGGTCGTCCTCCGCCTCGACGAAGAGCGCGGCGGGCCCGCCGATCCGGAAGCTCGTCAGCGGCGCGATCGGGAACCCCTCGCGCAGGCGCGCGCCCAGCGCCCCTTCGAGGATCCGCGCCGCCGCGGCGAGATCAGCCATCGCCGTCGCGCTCCCGGATCCGCTCGATCGCCCCGTCGGCCACCATCCAGACGTCGCCGCACCCGAGGGTGACGACCAGATCGCCGGGCCGGACCTCGTTCGCCAGGAACTCGATCGTCTCGTCGTGGTGCGGCGTGTAGACGACGTCGGCTTCCGGCGCGGCCAGCCTGACGCCGTCGACCACGAGCGCGCCGGTCACACCGGGGATCGGGTCCTGTTCGGCGCCGTAGACGTCCATCACGATCACGAGGTCCGCCCCCGCGACCGAGGCGCCGAGCTCCCGCCACAGCGCTCGCGTACGCCAGTATCGGTGCGGCTGGATCACCGCGATCAATCGCTCGGGCCCCCGCGTCCTGGCCACGTCCAACGTCACCGAGATCTCACGCGGCACCTGGGCGTAGTCGTCCACGAAGTCGGCACCGCGCGCGCGCCCGCGATGCTCGAAGCGACGGTGCACGCCCCCGAATGACGCGAGCGAGGCGGCGGCGGCCACCGCCGGCACCCCGACGAGGTCGCCCACCGCGACCGCGGCCGCGGCGTCGAGGAGGTTGTGGGCACCGTCGATCTGCAGCTCGAGCGCGACGGACTCACCGCCGACGGCCACATGACCCCGAGCGCCTCCCGGACCCGGGGTCGCGATCTCCAAACGGACATCGGCATCGGCCGCAGTCCCGTAGCGGACCGCCTCGCCGCCCGCTCGCTCGAGGGCTTCGCGCGCGCCGGGATCGTCGGCGCACACCACGACCCGGGCGCATCGACGGATGAACTCCGCGAACGCCGATCGCACCTCCTCCTCGCCGTCCGCGTAGAAGTCGAGATGGTCCGCGGCGACGTTCGTGACCACGCCGATCTCCGGGTCCACGAGGAGGAACGAGCCGTCGCTCTCGTCGGCTTCGAAGACGAAGAGGTCGCTCTCCCCCGCCCGGGCTCCGCTGCCGCTCTCGTTCAGGTCGCCGCCGATCAGGTACGTCGGATCCAGGCCCGCACGCTCCAGCACCGTCGCGATCATCGACGTCGTCGTGGTCTTGCCCGTGGTGCCCGAGACCGCGATCGAACGATGTGCCTCCGCGAACGCGGCGATCGCCTGCTGCCGGGCCCACACCGGGATCCCCGCGGACCGGGCGGCGACGAGCTCGACGTTCTCCGGGCGGATCGCGGTCGAGATCACGACGGCGTCGGGCGCGCCGACGTGGGCGGGGTCGTGGCCGACACGGATGCGCGCGCCCGCGGCCTCGAGCTCGCGGAGCCCCGCCGAGTCCTTCAGGTCGGATCCCGAGACGGCCACGCCGCGGGCGAGGAACAGGCGAGCGAGGTTCCGCATGCCCGCCCCGCCGATGCCCACGAGGTGCACCGACGAGATCCCCGCGATCGACGGGACCTCCAGCGTCGGGATCGACCCCGCGCGCGGCTCGTACCGGGAGCTGCTCACCGCCCAGCCACCTCCATCGCGAGCGCCGCCACCCGGCCGTCCGCGTCGGGCTTCGCCCACCCGACCGCCTTCTCCGCCATCGTCGCCCGTCGCCGCTCGTCGCCGGCGAGCGCGACGATCCTCCGCGCGAGTCCCTCGGGCGTGAGGTCCCGGTCCAGGTAGACCTCGGCGGCGCCGTGGGCCTCGAGCTCCCGAGCGTTCGCCTCCTGATGCTGACCCGTCGCGTGGGGGTACGGGACCAGGATCGAGGGGATGCCGCAGAGCGCGAGCTCGTGGATCGTGTTCGCGCCGGCCCTCGAGACCGCGAGGTCCGCGATCGCCAGGGCGACGTCCATCCGGTCGAGGAAGGGCAACGTCCGGACGAGCAGCTCCATCGTCCGGCCGGCCGGTCCGGCCACCACCGCCTCGTGCTCCCGGCCGGTGAGGACCAGCAGCTGCAGGTCGCCGCGGCCGGAGAGCAACGGGATCGCCCCCGCGACCGTGCGATCGAGGTGCAGGGCCCCGAGGCTTCCACCCGTCACGAGCACCGTCGTCCGGTCCGCGTCGAGGCCGAGGGAGCGGACCGCCTCCGCCCGGAGCTCGTCGCGCCGCACCGGCACGTCGACGATCCTCCGGCGCACCGGCGTCCCCGTGACGACGACGCGGAGGCCGGCCGGGAAGCTCCGCCGAGTGGCCTCGAAGCTGACGGCCGCGGCGATCGCGGTGCGGGCGAGGATCCGGTTCGCCAACCCCGGGATCGCGTTCTGCTCGTGGATCACGGCGGGCACGGACGTCGTGCGCGCGGCCAGCACCGCCGGGATGCTCGCGTACCCGCCCATCCCCACGACGGCACCGGCGCCCCGGACGATCGGGCGGCAGACCGCCACCGAACGGAGCGCCACGAACGGCGCCGCCAGGGATCGCGCCGAGAGCTCGCGTCGGAACGGACGTGCGGCGATCGCATGGAACCGATACCCGGCCGCCGGCACGAGCGAGGCCTCTTGGCCGGTCGGCGAGCCCACGAACTCGACGTCGAGGCCCTCCTCGCGCAGCCGGTCGGCAACGGCGATCGACGGGGACACGTGGCCCGCGGTCCCGCCACCGGCGATCACGATCCTCACCGGCTCGACCTTCCCGCGCCGGCTGTCGCCGGCCGACGGGTCCGCCTCCTCTCCGCCCCCCGGCGCTCGGT
>DASQTT010000064.1:0-2446 GCA_035641735.1 Actinomycetota bacterium
TGTGATCGGGAGGACGTTCACGACCTGGTCCGCGAGCGCGAGCTCCGCGTGGAGCGCCTCCGGGCCGGCGATCGACTCGAAGACGCGGTCGGTCGGGCGCGGGGAGCGCGCGATCCCGCGCACCCGGAGCCCGGCCGACCGCAGGAGCCGGCCCGTCTCCGTCCCGATCGAACCCGCCCCGACGACCAACGCCACGGTGCCCGCCAGCCGGCGGATCGGTTCCTGCGGCCAGGCACCGGGTTCGGCGCGCGCGTCCTCGAGGAGCCGCCCGGAGAAGGCGAGCAGGAACCCGAGGACCGATTCCGCCATCGCCGCGTCGAAGACGCCCGCCGCGTTCGTGAGGACGACACCCCGCTCGCGGAGCACCGGCGACGCCAGATCCTCCACGCCGGCCGAGCTCGACTGGATCCATCGCAGCCGTGAGGTATGCGGGACGCGCTCGAGCAGCTCGCGCCGTCCCCTCCCCCACGCGAAGACCGCGTCGACCCGATCGAGGACCGGCCCCAGGACGGCCGGGTCGTCGACGTGCTCGAAGGCCGCGAGCTCCCGCGCCTCCGCGAAACCCGCCAGGTCGTGGCTCGGAGCGCTCAGGACCGCGACGGACGGACGGGTCACTACAGGTTCGCCAGCATCGTCCAGGAGTCGCCCGTCTCGCCGACCTTCTCGAACCCGGCGCGCTGGTACAGCATCCGCGAGCGGTTGTGGACCGCGACCGAGAGCGAGAGCGCCTGGAACCCCTCCTCCCGCGCCTGCACCATGCAGGATCGGAGCAGCGCCTGTCCTATCCCCTTCCGCCGGTGGAGCGGAACGACCGCGATGCTGAGCTCCGGGGTCTTCTCGTTCACGAAGCCGAACCCGGGCGTCTCCTCGGTGAACGTCCGGTACCACGCCGCGCCGACCGGCTCGCCGTCGATCTCGGCGATCACCCCACCGTCCCCGTCGCGTCCCCAGTCCTCGTGGTAGCGCCGGAGCGTCGGCTCGTCGAGGAACTCCTGGATGGACTCCCGCGGCCAGTCCGGATTCCAGCGGGCGGCCTCGTACAGCATCGTGCCGATGAAGTCGGCGTCGTCCTTGGTCGCCGGCCGGATGTTCACCGGGCTAGCGTACCTCGGGCTCCAATGGCGCTCGCTCGCCGGCCGGAACCCCCGCGAGGCCCTCGGGGTCACCGAGGTGGAACGGCACGTTCGTCACCACGACGTCCGGCTCGAACAGCAGGAGCCGCTTGAAGAACAGCGCGGTCTGGTTATGCAGGACGCTCTCCCACCAATGCCGCGGCACGAGCTCGGGGATCACCACGGTGACGACCGTGTCGCCCCGCGCCGTCCGTGCCCGGATCTCCTGGAGCAGCGGAACGCCCAGGTCACGGAACGGCGCCTCCATCAGGACCAACGGCACGTCCATCCGGCGGTCGTGCCACGCCGTCACCACCGGCGACACGTCCTCGGGGTCCGTGACCATGTAGAGCGCCTCGACCGAGGCCGGCCTGAGCGACTTGGCGTAGACGACGGCCCGGACGGTCGCGTCGTGGATCGACGACACCGGGATCACCACCTCGCTCCGCGGTCGCTCAACGGGACGTGTGGCAGCGCGAGGCTGGGGTTCGTCGGGGAGCAGCGGGACGTTCGTGACGACGATCCCCGGCTGGAACAGGAGCGAGGTCTTCATCAGGAACGTCGACCGGTCCCGCACGAGCTGCAGGAGCGATCGGGATCTCACGATTTCCGGGATCACGATCGTGAGGAAGTCGGTCGCCGGCCGTCGCTGCTTCACGAAACCGCGCAGCGCGCGGATCGGATGCTCCTCACTCCCGGGGAGCAACTCGAGGTGCCCGAACCGAGGCGCGACCGTCCGCCAGGTCTCCCTCGCCTGCGGGTAGCCGGCCTCCGGACCCACCCAGAGGGGAACCACCTGCTCGCTCCGGATCGTGAACAGGTAGGACACGGCGTCGATCGTCGCGGGACCGAAGTCGCCGACCAGCAGCACGAAGGCGTTGGTGGCCGACACGTCGCCCGTGAACCTCCCGGCGGACAGGATCTCCGCGATCCGCCGGTAGTGGCGATGGACACCCAAGAACAGCATCACGAGCACGGGGATCGCGACGACGACGATCCACGCTCCTCCCTTGAACTTCGTGATCGTCGCGATCACCAGGACGACGCCGGTCGTGAACGCGCCCACCCCGTTCAGCGTCGCCCGCCGGCGCCAGCCGTCCCCCTTCACCCGGAACCACCGGCGGACCATCCCGGCCTGCGACAGCGTGAACGCGGTGA
The DNA here is from genome assembly GCA_035641735.1 of Actinomycetota bacterium. Lineage (GTDB taxonomy): Bacteria > Actinomycetota > UBA4738 > UBA4738 > HRBIN12 > JAJNBA01. The sequence goes on from DASQTT010000064.1 coordinate 2,271, forward strand.
AGACACCGATCACGTACAGCTGGATCAGGTCCCCGAGATCCGCGTCGAAGTACCACACGAGCCCGATCGCCAGGGCCGCCAGCACGATCACGCCGTTGGAGAACACGAGCCGGTCGCCTCGGTTCCGGAACTGGCTGGGCATGAAGCGGTCGCGCGCGAGGATGGACGAGAGGCGG
>DASQTT010000065.1:0-16430 GCA_035641735.1 Actinomycetota bacterium
GCGATCCGAACACCGGCCTGGTCGACTTCCCCGCCGAGCGCGATGGGGAGCGGGTCTTCCTGTGCTGGCGTCTCGGCGAGGACCGCGTGGGATGGTTCCACGACGAACAAGCGGGGTTCTCGGGACGGAAGCCGCTCTGACCCGGAAGTAGGCTCCAGCTCGTGGCGGAACGCGTCATCGAGATCCGCAGCCTGCGCAAGTCCTACGGCGACGTGGAAGCGGTCCGCGGCATCGACCTCGACGTCGAGCGCGGCGAGGTCTTCGGGTTGCTGGGCCCGAACGGCGCCGGCAAGACCACGACCGTGGAGATCCTCGAGGGCTATCGGGACCGGAGCGGGGGTGAGGTCTCGGTCCTCGGGCACGACCCGGCGAGGCACGAAGCGGATCTGAGGCGGAGGATCGGCATCGTCCTGCAGTCGACCGGGCTCGACCCCTACCTCACGGTCCGGGAGACCGTCGCGCTGTACGCGGGTTACTACCCGTCTCCGCGGGACGTCGACGAGGTGATCGACCTCGTGGGACTCGCGGAGAAGCGGACGACGCGGGTCAGCCGGCTCTCCGGCGGACAGCAGCGGCGGCTCGACGTGGCGGTCGCTCTGGCCGGCGATCCGGAGCTCCTCTTCCTGGACGAGCCCACGACGGGCTTCGACCCGAACGCGCGGCGCAACGCCTGGGGGATCGTGCGGAACCTGACCGAGATCGGGAAGACGATCTTCCTGACGACCCACTTCATGGACGAGGCGCAGTACCTGGCGACCCGCGTCGCGGTGATCGCGAAGGGCGCGATCCTGGCGCAGGGCACCCCGGAGACCCTGGGCGGCCGCGACCGGATGCAGACGAAGGTCCGGTTCCGGCTGCCGGAGGGGAAGCGGCCCGCCCTCGAACTCTCGGGCGCCGTCGCCCGCCCCGACGGTGCGTGGGAGATCAGGACCGAACACGCGACGAAGGTGGTGCACGACCTCACGGCCTGGGCCCTCGAGCGCGGCCTGGCCTACGACGTGCTGGAGGTCACGCAGCCGAGCCTGGAGGACGTCTACATCGAGCTGACGGGCGGCGAGGAGGGCCGGGAGTGAACGCCGCCGCCCAGGTGGTCACGCAGTTCCGGTTCACGAACAAGGCCTTCTGGCGGAACCCGGCGTCGGCCTTCTTCACGTTCGCCTTCCCGCTGATGTTCCTGGTGATCTTCACGTCGCTGCTCGGCGATGGCGAGGTCGAGCTGCGGAGCTACGAGCTCGACACGACGACCTACTACGTCGGGGCGATGGCGGCTTTCGGCGTGATCTCCGCGTGCTTCACGAACATCGCGATCCAGACGACCTTCAACCGCGACGCCGGGATCCTGAAGCGGCTTCGCGGGACGCCGCTACCGGCGGGCGCCTATCTCGCCTCCCGGGTCCTGCACGCGATGGTGGTCGGAGCGATCCTCGTGGTCCTCACCCTCGCGTTCGGATCGATCGCGTATGACGCTCCGATGCCCACCGGAACCCCGCTCCTCGAGTTCGTGGTCACGTTCCTGGTCGGCTCGCTCGCGTTCGCCGCGCTCGCGCTGGCGCTCACGGCCGTGATCCCGAACGCCGACGCGGCCCCGCCGATCGTGAACGCGGCGATCCTCCCACTGCTGTTCCTCTCCGGGATCTTCATCCCGTTGAGCGTCACCGCCCCCGCGTGGATGACCACGATCGCGGAGATCTTCCCCGTGAAGCACTTCGCCGACGCGATGCGCGCCGGGTTCCTCGGGAACATCGAGGTGACGCCGCTCCACGGCGCGCCGATGCGAGCGGTCCCGTTCGACTGGTGGGATGTGGGGATCGTCGCGGTGTGGGGGCTCGCCGGGTTGTCCCTCGCCGCGCGGTCCTTCAGTTGGGAGCCTCGCCGCTAGGCGGTCCGGGGGCTCGAGGAGCGAGCGCGAACGCGCGAGCGTAGCCCCCGGGAGACTAGGCGATCCGGGGGCTGTGCTAGGCTCCGCGCTTCCACGGGGGAGGGGGATAGCCGTCATGCGGAAGTGGGTCCTCGTGCTCGCGACGTTGTCGCTGGTGACCGCCGCATGCGCGCCGGAGGAGGACACCCCCGGGACCGGAACCGACACCCCCACGGTGGATCAGACCGCCGCCGAGTGCGCCGAGGCGAACGCCGACGCCCTCCAGGCCGACGACACGCTCACCGTGGCCACCGGCAACCCGGCGTTCCCGCCGTGGTGGGAGGGCGGGACGACCGACGAGCACGCCGAGTGGGAGTTCAACGACCCGTACCTCGGCGAGGGCTACGAGGGCGCGGTGACGTTCGACGTCGCGGAGCGCCTCGGCTTCTCGGACGACCAGGTCGAGTTCGAGGCGATCGGGTTCAACAAGTCGTTCGCGCCCGGCCCGAAGGACTTCGACTTCGTGCTCCAGCAGATCTCCTTCGCACCGGAGCGAACCGAGGGCGTCGACTTCAGCGAGAGCTACTACGACGTGAACCAGGCGCTCGTATCGGTTGAGGGCTCGGCGATCGCGGATGCGACGTCGTTGGAGGAGCTGAAGGACGCCGAGCTCGGAGCCCCTATCGGCACCACGAGCCTCACCTACATCGAGGACAACATCCAGCCGAACCAGCAGCCCGCGGTCTACGACGACCTGGGCGCGGCGGTCCAGGACCTGAAGAACGGACAGGTCGACGGCATCGTGGTCGACCTGCCAACCGCGTTCTTCGTGACGGCGGTGCAGATCCCCAAAGGCGTGATCGTCGGGCAGTTCCCGACGGTCGGCTCACAGGAGTACTTCGCGATGGCCTTCGAGAAGGGGAGCCCGCTCGTCGACTGCGTGAACCTGGCACTGGAAGAGATGAAGGCCGACGGCACGCTCGACGAGATCCGTCAGGAGTGGCTCGCCGACAACGCCGACGCGCCGGTGATCGAGGGCTAGCCGCCCGGCCATGGCCGGGGAGCAGTCCTTCCCGGAGGGAACGCCGGGCGTCGACCCACGCGTTCCGGGCCCCGGGAGCCGATCGTCCCGGATCCTCGGCGCGGGGACCGGCGGACGATCGATCGCGATCGCGCTGGTCAGCACGATCCTCGTGTTCGGCGGGCTCGCGGTCCTCGTGGGGACGTCGCCCGGCTGGCCGTCGATCCGCGATGCCTTCTTCGACGGGGACGTCTTCGCGGACGCCTTCCCGAAGATCCTGCGGGCCTTCCGGATCAACGTCTTGATGTTCGTCGTGGCCGAGGTGCTCGTGCTGGTGCTGGCGATGCTCGTCGCGATCATGCGGAGCCTTCCCGGACCGGTCTTCCTGCCGCTGCGGATCATGGCGGCGATCTACACGGACTTCTTCCGAGGGGTGCCGACGATCCTCGTGATCTTCCTGCTCGGCTTCGGGGCACCGGCGCTGCGGCTGCAGGGGGTCCCGAGCTCCGATCTCTTCTGGGGGATCGTGGCGCTGACGCTCGTGTACACCGCGTACGTCGCGGAGGTGTACCGGGCGGGCATCGAGTCGGTGCATCCGAGCCAGGTCGCGGCCGCTCGCTCGCTCGGCCTGACCCGAGCGCACTCGCTGCGCTACGTCGTCGTGCCGCAGGCGGTCCGGCGGGTGATCCCACCGCTGCTGAACGACTTCATCGGGCTCCAGAAGGACACGGCGCTGGTCGGGGCGCTCGGGAGCGTGGTCGAGGGGCTGCGGCAGGCGCAGATCCTCCAGTTCCGGTACTTCGACTTCACGCCGTTCGTCGCCCTGGCGCTGATCTACCTGGTGATCACCGTCCCGATGACGCGTTTCGTCGATTGGCTCGTCGAGCGCGAACGACGCCGTCGGCAGGGGGCCGCCACGCTGTGACCGAGGCGATCCGGCTCGAGGGCGTCGACAAGGCGTTCGGTCACGTCGAGGTCCTCCGCGGGATCGACCTGCTCGTCGAGGATCACGAGGTCGTCTGTCTGATCGGGGCGAGCGGGTCCGGCAAGTCCACGCTGCTGCGCTGCATCGACCTCCTGGAGCCGGTCGACGCCGGGCGCATCTGGGTCGAGGGGGTCGAGATCACGGCGGCCGGCGTCGACGAGAACGCGGTCCGCCGCCGCATCGGGATCGTCTTCCAAGCCTTCAACCTCTTCCCCCACATGACGGTCCGGCGGAACGTGACGCTCGCCCAGGAGAAGGCATTGGGTCGATCGGCGTCCGACGCCAGGGCGACGTCCGACGAGCTGCTCGGCCGGTTCGGGCTGGCGGACAAGGCCGACGACTATCCGGACCGGCTCTCGGGAGGGCAGCAGCAGCGGGTCGCGATCGCGCGAGCGCTGGCGATGGAGCCCGACGTGCTACTGCTCGACGAGGTGACGAGCGCGCTGGATCCCGTGCTCGTCGCGGAGGTCCTCGACACGATCCGCGGCCTCGCGACGACGGGCATGACGATGGTGATCGCCACCCATGAGATGGGCTTCGCTCGGGACGTGGGACATCGCGTCGCGTTCCTCGACCAGGGCCGGATCCTGGAGGAGGGTCCGCCCGCCGACATCTTCACCGAGCCGCGTGAGCCGGAGACCAGGCGGTTCCTCGACCGGATCATCGCCGCCGGCCGGATGTGACGGCTCCTCTCCTTGACCCCTTGTCTCGGCCGGCTCCTAGACTCTCCGCGATGCCTCCCTTCAGGATCTCCTCCGAGTTCCGTCCGTCCGGCGACCAGCCCGACGCGATCGAGCAGCTCGTCGAGGGCGTCCAGGCGGGGCAGGAGCACGTCACGCTCCTCGGCGCCACCGGCACCGGCAAGACGTTCACGGTGGCGCATCTCGTCGAACGGGTCCAGCGCCCGACGCTCGTCATCGCGCCGAACAAGTCCCTCGCCGCTCAGCTCGCGAACGAGTTCCGCGAGGTCTTCCCAGACAACGCGATCGAGTACTTCGTGAGCTACTACGACTACTACCAGCCCGAGGCGTACGTCCCGCAGACCGACACCTACATCGAGAAGGACTCGTCGGTGAACGACGAGATCGAGCGCCTCCGCCACTCCGCCACGGCCGCGCTGCTGTCGCGCCGAGACGTGCTGATCGTCGCCAGTGTCTCCTGCATCTACGGGCTCGGCTCGCCGGAGCAGTACGAGGGGCAGCTCCTCCGGACGGTCCGCGGCACGGAGCTGCCGCTCGAGTTCGCGATGCAGCGGCTCGTCGACATCCAGTACCAACGGAACAACGCCAGCCGGGCGCGGGGGACCTTCCGCGTCCAGGGGGACACGCTCGAGCTCTTCCCCACCTACGAGCAGACCGGCTACCGGATCGAGTGGTGGGGAGAGACGATCGAGCGGATCAGCCGGTTCGACCCGCTGACCGGCGAGCTCCTGACGGACAAGATCGCCGACCTCACGACGTATCCCGCGTCCCACTACGTGGCCAGCGACGACCGGATGCAGCGGGCGCTCGTGACGATCGAGGAGGAGCTCCACGAGCGGCTCGCCGAGCTCGAGTCCAAACGCAAGCTCCTCGAGGCCGAACGCCTGCGGATGCGCACGACCTACGACCTGGAGATGCTGCGCGAGGTCGGGTTCTGCTCGGGCATCGAGAACTACTCGCGACACATCGACGGGCGCGCCCCCGGCACGGCGCCGTTCACGCTCCTGGACTACTTCCCGGACGATTACCTCGTGGTGCTCGACGAGTCCCACGTGACGGTCCCACAGCTCCACGCGATGTACGAGGGAGACGTTTCGCGGAAGACGACGCTCGTCGACTACGGCTTCCGGCTCCCCAGCGCGATCGACAACCGCCCCCTGCGGTTCGAGGAGTTCCTGGAACGCGTCCCGCAGCTCGTCTACATGTCGGCCACGCCGGGGCCTTGGGAGCTGCGGGTCTCGAAGCGCATCGTCGAGCAGATCGTGCGGCCCACCGGCCTGATCGACCCCGAGGTGGAGATCCGCCCCACGAAGGGGCAGGTCGACGACCTGATCGACGAGATCCGCCGACGGGCCGAGGCCGACCAGCGGGTGTTGGTCACCACGCTCACGAAGAAGATGGCCGAGGACCTGACGGACTACCTGATCGAGATGGGGATCCGCGTGCGCTACCTCCACTCCGAGGTCGACACGCTCCAACGGATCGAGATCGTCCGGGACCTGCGGCTCGGCGAGTTCGACGTGCTCGTCGGGATCAACCTCCTGCGCGAAGGCCTGGACCTTCCGGAGGTGTCCCTCGTGGCGATCCTCGATGCGGACAAGGAGGGCTTCCTCCGGTCCGAGACCTCGCTGATCCAGACGATCGGACGGGCGGCGCGGAACGTGGACGGCAAGGTCCTGATGTACGCCGACGACGTGACGGACTCGATGAAGACGGCGATCTCCGAGACGCAGCGCCGGCGGATGATCCAGGAGGCCTACAACGTGGAGCACGGGATCGACCCCCAGACGGTGCGGCGGCGCGTCCACGACATCCTCCTCTCGATCGAGGAGGACCCGGCGAAGCGCGCGACGTCGCCGCGCAAGGAGCGTCGGCGGAAGGCCGCGCGGCCGGAGATGCCGCAGGAGGAGCTGGAGCGGCTGCTCCTCGAGCTGGAGGAGGAGATGCACCAGGCCGCCAAGGACCTCCGGTTCGAGTACGCCGCGAGGCTGCGCGACGAGGTCGTGGACCTGCGGAAGGAGCTGAAGGCGCTCCGCTCCGCGGGGGTCGGCGCGTGACCACCCTCACGGTCCGCGCCGTCGTCGCGTGGCTCGGGCCGGGCCGACTCGTCGACGACGTCCAGGTCGTCTGCGACGGCGCCGTCGTCACGTACGCGGGCGCGGCGACCGGGATCGACGACGCCGAACCCGACCTCCGGGTCGACGGCTTCCTGATGCCGGCCGTCGCCGACCGGCACGTCCACATCGAGCTCTCGAGCCCGGCCGAGGTGCTCGCCCACGGCGTGACGGCCGTCCGGGACCTCGCCTGGCCGCCGGACCGGATCTTCCCGCTCGCCGACGCCTCGGAGATGCCGTCGTTCGACGGGCCGCTGATCCGGGCGGCGGGGCCGATGCTCACCGCGCCCGGGGGATACCCGACGCAGGACGCATGGGCACCGCCCGGGACGGGGCGCGAGGTCAAGTCGCCGGAGGACGCCGCCGCCGCCGTGGAGGAGCTCGCTCGGCTCGGGGCGTCTGCGATCAAGGTCTCCCTGAACGGAGACGCCGGCCCGACACCCTCGGACGCCGAGCTGGCGGCGATCTGCGACGCCGCGCATGTGGCCGAGCTACCGGTGACGGCGCACGCACAGGGCTCCGGACAGGTGGAACGGGCGCTCGGCGCCGGCGTCGACGAGCTCGCCCATACCCCGTGGACGCGCCTCTCCGACGACGTGCTCCAGACGGCGGCGACCCGTCTGCGGATCGTCTCGACGCTGGACATCCTTTCCTTCGGTCGGGACACGCCGGAGATCCGTACGGCACTGGACAACCTGCGGCGGTTCCACGTCGCCGGCGGCCGCGTCGTCTACGGCACCGACCTGGGGAACGGCGAGATCCCGCCCGGGATCCACGAGCGCGAGGCGCGGCTGATCGCCGAGGCCGGCATCGAGCCGGAGGAGGTGCTCGAGGCGATGATCCGCGCTCCGCTCGAACCGGACGCCCCGGCGGACCTGGTGGTGTTGGGGTCGAGTCCGCTGGAGGACCTCGCCGCGTTGGGCGACGTCCGGACCGTGATCCGGGCAGGCCGGGTCGTGACAGGATGAGGGCGGGGTGATCGGGATGGCCCAGACGGACACCACGACATGGCAGGGCGTGACGCAGCAGGAGCTCGCGCAGGCCGCTCGCAACCACGCGATGCACCTCGAGGCGCTCCGCTACGACGTCACGCCGATCGGGATGCACTACCTCGTGATCCACTTCGACATCCCGCCCGGGGACGAGCACGGGTGGAGCGTGGAGATCGACGGGCTGGTCGAGCGACCGCTGACGCTGTCCATGGACGACCTGCGTTCGAGGCCGGCCGTCACGCGGCCGGTGACGATGGAGTGCGCGGGTAACGGACGTGCGTTGATGCCACCACGGGCGGAGAGCCAGCCGTGGCTCGACGGCGCCGTCGGGAATGCCGAGTGGACCGGGACACCGCTCGCTCCGCTCCTCGAGGAGGCCGGCCTCAGCGCTGATGCCGCGGAGCTCGTGTTCACCGGCGCCGACCACGGGATCCAGGCTGAGGTCGAGCAGGACTATCAGTGGGCCTTCTCGCGGGACGACATCCTCCGCGACGACGTGCTCCTCGCCTACGATCTCAACGGGCTTCCGCTCCCGCCGCAGCACGGGTTCCCCGTACGCCTCCTCGTGCCCGACTGGTACGGGATGTGCAGCGTGAAGTGGCTGACGAGGGTCACGGCGGTCGCCGAGCCGACCGAACTGTTCCAGGTCGGGGCGTACCAGCTCCGACAGGAGCCGGACGGTCCGGGCACCCGCGTGACGAGGAAGGCGGTACGGTCGCTGATGCTGCCGCCGGGATTCTCGGACTTCCCGGCACGGCAACGATTCGTGAACGCCGGTCCCTGCGAGCTGATCGGGCGCGCGTGGTCGGGATGGGGGCACGTCGTGCGCGTGGAGGTCAGCGCCGACGGCGGGGCGACGTGGTCGGACGCGATGCTCGGACCCGAACCCGAGAGTCCCAGTTCCTGGCGGTCGTGGTCGTTCGACTGGAACGCCCGACCCGGGACCCACGAGTTACTGGTCCGGGCCACCGACGAGGTCGGCAACGTCCAGCCGACCGACCCGCCCTGGAACTACGGCGGCTTCATGAACAACACGGTCCAGCACGTCCCGGTCATCGTCCGCTAGAGGATCAGGCGGAGCTCCTCGAAGCAGCGGTCGACGTCCTCGTCGGTGTTGAAGAAGTGCGGGCTGATCCGGAGCCCGTCGCCCCGGAAGTCCGTGCAGACGTCGCGGGCCAGGAGCTCGTGGCAGAGCTTCTCGGCCTCCGGCCCGACCTTCACGTTCACGACGCCGCCGCGCGCCGCGCGCTCCCGCGGGGTTCGGACCTCGAGGCCGAGCTCATCCGCATGCGCGATGACCCGATCCATCAGCGGGCCCTGCCGTTCCCGGATCGCGTCCGGGCCCACCTCGGCGATGATGTCGATCCCCCCCTGCGCGATGAAGAACACCGGCGCGGGCGGCGTCCCGTGCTCGAGCCGCCGCGCCGTCGGGTGGTAGTCGAGGTGCTGCGCTTCGAACGCGAACGGCTCCCGATGTCCGAACCAGCCGGTCACCGCCGGCTCCAACGAGGGGAGCAGCTCGCGCCGCGCGTACAGGAACACGAGCCCCGGTCCGCCGAGCATCCACTTCAACACCCCGGCGGTGTACAGGTCGCACCCCAGGTCGTGCAGGTCCAGCGGCACGATCCCCAGCCCGTGGTAGTCGTCGACGAAGGACAGGGCGCCGCGCTCGCGGGCGATCGCGCAGATCGCCTTCGCATCGACGATCGCGCTCGACCGGTACAGGACCCGGTTCAGCATCACGAGGGCCGTCCGCTCGTCGATCGCCTCGTCGTACACCTCCAGCGGGATCGTGAGGCCGTCGGGGCTGCGCAGCCACCGGAGCTCCGCACCCGTCTTCCGCGCCCACGCGAGCCAGACGTGCCCGTCGGTGGGGAAATCGAGCTCGGACAGGATCACCGTTCGTCGCTCGCTCGAGAGATCCAGGCACGAAGCCACCGTCGAGAGGGCGATCGAGATGTTCGTCGTGAGGGCCACCTCGTCCGACTCGCAGCCGGTCAGCGCCGCGAACGATCCCTTCAGCGAGGCCATCCGGGGGAAGATGTCCTCCAGCCACACGTGATCCGGCGCTCCCTTCGTCGCCCACGCGTCCATGTATTCCGCGAGGTAGCGCTGCGACCGCCGGGAGACGGGACCGAGCGACGCGCTGATCAGGTAGCTCTTCCGTTCCAGGACGGGGAACTCCTCGCGCCAGTCCTCCGGCTGCACGAGCTACCTCGCCGGCATGAAGCGCTCGAACCAGGCCGTCATCCGCGTGACCAGGTCGAGGTAGGCCGGGAACTTCCGCACGCCGTGCCCCTCGCCCGGGTAGATCGCCACCTCGGCCGGGACCCCGCGCTCCCTCAGCACGCGATAGAACTCGATCGCCTGGCCGGGCGGCGTGCAGCGGTCCTCCGTCCCGGCGGTGAGCAAGGTCGGCGTCGTCACGCGGTCGGCCAGGAACACGGGGCTCCGCTCGCGGTACTGCGCCGCCGCATCGGTCGGATCGCCGCCGAGGAACCACGCGTCCCACGCGCCGATGTTGCTGTTCCAGTGCTGGCTGTAGAAGTCGGTCACGGGCGAGATCGCGACGGCCGCTTTGAAGCGGTCGTCCACGATGGGCAGCCAGCACGACATGAACCCGCCGTAGCTGCCACCGGTGACGCCGATCCGATCCGGATCGGCGATCCCGCGTTCGACGAGCGCGTCGACGCCGGCGAGGTCGTCGCCCGCGTCGGCGCCGCCCATGTCGCCGATCACGGCCTCGATGAACGCCCGGCCGCGCCCGTTCGAGCCACGCGGGTTCGGCTGGAGGATCGCGTAGCCGCGCGATACCAACCAGGCGTACAGCGGCCTCGGGAAGGCTGCCGGGAAGGAACCGACCGGCCCCCCGTGCACGTTCAGGATCAGCGGATGGGGTCCGTCGCCGGCCGGTGCGAGGAGCAGGCCCTCGATCTCCGTCCCGTCGGCGGCGTCCCACGAGATGCGCTCCATCCGTCCCGTCGGTCCCCGGAGATGGTCGTGTCCCTCATGTCCGAAGCCGACGACGGTCCGAGCGCCGCCACCCTCGACGACCGCGACCTCGGGCGACCGGTCGAAGCCGCTCCGGACGATCGCGAGACGTCCGTCGTCCATCGTCGCGCCGCTCGGGTCCCAGGCGCCGACCGCGTCGTCGGTCGCCCCCGTCTCGGTCCGCCCGCCGGTCGCCGGGTCGATCTCGCCGAGGATCGCACGGGTCCCTCGGAGCCCCGCGTACGCGAGCCGGCCGTCCGTGTGCCAGCCGAGCCAGGTGACGTCTCCGTCCTCGACCTCGACATCGCGACGCCGGCCGTTCGCGACGTCGAGGATCACCGCTCGGCCCGAGACGAAGCCGCGATCGCTGCACGGGGCCTCGATCGCGGCAACCGTCGATCCGTCCGGCACTCCGGCCGGGATCCCGAACTGGACATCGCTCGTCGCGAGGACCCGGTCCGCTCCGGTCACGCCGTCGATCAGGATCAGCGGGGCCGTGTACCAGGCCGACTCGCCGGGATCCTCCGAGGCAACCGCCACCACGGCGCCGTCGCCGCACCACTCGGCCTCCCAGACGTTCAGGCCGTCCCTGCCGGTGCGGCGGACCTCGCCCGACTCCACGTCGATCGTCCAGAGCCGCCGCCATACGCGATCGTCGTCCCAGGCCTCGATCCGAGGGACCCAATCCGGGAGGTCCCGCTCCGCTTCCGACGCGCCGGAGCCCTCGGCACCCGCGACGTCGGCGTGCATCCCCGCCGACCGCACCAGGATCCGTGCGCCGTCGGGCGACCAGGCGTGCGCCTCGATCGACCCCTCGACCTCCGGGAGGGGCACGGCCTCGCCGAGGTCCTCTGCGCGGAGCAGGTAGAGCTGCATCCGGCCCTTCTCCGCGCGGTCCGAGCGGAACGACAGCCGCCGCCCGTCGGGGGACCAGCGAGCCCCCACGTCGTGCTCCGGGCCCGAGGATGCCGTCCGGAAGGCACCGCCGTCGGTCGGCGCGACGCAGATCCGGGTCTTCGGCGTGCCCTCGAGCTTCTCCCAGAGCGAGCCGGTGAAGGCGATCGATCGGCCGTCGGGCGACGGGGCGGGGTCGGCGGCCTCGGTGACCCGGCCGAAACCTGGCTCGAGCGCCTTCCGGAAGTGCTCCTCGACCTCGGCGTAGAGCGGTGTCTCCCGCAGGTCCCGTTCCATGGCACGGAGGATAGAGGCGCCACGCCGTGGGAGCCTCGACCGCCCGACGGCGCCGGCTCAGGGGCTGTCCGAGGCCGCCGGTACACTCGGCTCGTGGGCTCCGACCGCCTCGTCATCCACGGCGCCCGTGAGCACAACCTCAAGAACGTCACGCTCGATCTCCCGCGCGACCGATTGATCGTGTTCACCGGGCTCTCCGGCTCCGGCAAGTCGTCGCTCGCCTTCGACACGATCTACGCCGAGGGGCAGCGACGGTACGTGGAGTCGCTGTCGTCGTACGCGCGGCAGTTCCTCGGGCAGATGGAGAAGCCGGACGTGGACTTCATCGAGGGGCTGTCGCCGGCCATCTCGATCGACCAGAAGTCGACGTCCCGGAACCCGCGGTCCACGGTGGGAACGATCACCGAGGTCTACGACTACCTGCGGGTTCTGTACGCGCGGATCGGGCACCCGCACTGTTACAACTGCGGCCTCCCGATCGGCCGCCAGACGCCCGACCAGATCGTCGATCAGATCCTGCAACTCCCCGAGGGGACCCGGTTCCAGGTGCTGGCGCCGGTGGTCCGGGGACGCAAGGGCGAGTACGAGAAGCTGCTGGCGGACCTGGCCCGGAAGGGATTCCCTCGCGCCAGGATCGACGGCGACGTCCGCGAGCTGTCGGAGTCGATCTGGCTCCCGAAGAACTTCAAGCACACGATCGAGGTCGTCGTCGACCGGCTCGTCGCGAAGCAGGGGATCCGCCGGCGCGTCGCGGATTCCATCGAGACGGCGCTCACGCTCGCGGAGGGCATCGCGTCGATCGCGGTCACGACCCACGAGGGCCACGAGGAGGTCCAGACCTTCTCGGAGAAGCTCGCGTGCACGAACTGCGGCATCTCCTTCGACGAGCTCGCGCCCCGGAACTTCTCGTTCAACTCCCCGTACGGGGCGTGCCAGACCTGCGACGGCCTGGGCATCCGCTTGGAGGTCGCGGCCGAGCTGGTCGTCCCCGACCCGACGCTGTCGATCAACGAGGGCGCGATCGCGCCGTGGGCCAGCAACACCCTCGAGTACTGGTACCGCGTCCTCGACGCGGTGGGCGAGGTCCACGGCTTCTCGCTCGACACGCCGTGGCGCAAGCTGTCGAAGCGCGCCCGCGACGTCGTCCTGTACGGATCGGACGAGGAGGTGTACGTCCGGTACAAGAACCGGTACGGGCGGCAGCGCTCGTACTACACCAGCTACGAGGGCGTGATCCCCAACCTCGAGCGGCGCCACGTGGAGACCGAGTCGGACGCCGCTCGCGAGAAGCTCGAGCAGTTCATGCGCGAGACGCCGTGCCGGGCGTGCAAGGGCGCCCGGCTCCGGCCGGAGACGCTCGCCGTGACCGTGGGCGGGCTCAACATCTCGCAGCTCACGGATCGATCGATCCGCGCGACGCTCGAGTTCCTCGACGCCCTCCAGCTGTCGGAGCGCGAGGACATGATCGCGGAGCGCCTCCTGAAGGAGATACGCTCGCGACTCGGCTTCCTGGTCGACGTGGGGCTGGACTACCTGACACTCTCGCGCGCCGCCGGGACTCTCGCCGGCGGAGAGGCGCAGCGCATCCGGCTCGCGACCCAGATCGGCTCCGGCCTCGTGGGCGTCCTGTACATCCTGGACGAGCCGTCGATCGGACTCCATCAGCGCGACAACCGGCGGCTCCTCGACACCCTCGTGCGTCTGCGCGACCTGGGCAACACGCTGATCGTCGTCGAGCACGACGAGGCGACGATCCTGGAGGCCGACCACATCGTGGACATCGGCCCGGCGGCGGGGGAGCGCGGCGGCCGCATCGTGTACTCCGGCGACCTGAAGGGCCTCCTCGAGACCGAGGAGTCGCTGACCGGGGCGTACCTCAGCGGGCGGCGCTCGATCCCCACGCCGTCGGTCCGTCGCGCGCCCGAGCGCTGGCTGCGCCTGGAGGGCGTCCGCGAGCACAACCTGAAGGACATCACGGTCCGGATCCCGCTCGGGCTGTTCGTCGGGGTGACCGGCGTGAGCGGCAGCGGGAAATCGACGCTCGTCCAGGACGTCCTGCTCCGCGCGCTGATGCAGAAGGTCTATAGGTCCCGGCTCCTGCCGGGGAAGCACCGACGCATGACGGGATGGGAGCAGGTGGACAAGGTGATCGACATCGATCAATCGCCGATCGGGCGCACGCCGCGCTCGAACCCCGCCACCTACACGGGCGTCTTCGATCACATCCGGCGGCTCTTCGCGCAGGTGCCGGAGGCCAGGCTCCGCGGCTACCAACCGGGCCGCTTCTCGTTCAACGTCCGCGGTGGCCGCTGCGAGAACTGTGCGGGCGACGGGCAGATCAAGATCGAGATGCACTTCCTGCCGGACGTCTACGTGACCTGCGAAGTGTGCAAGGGGCGGCGCTACAACCGCGAGACGCTCGAGGTGAAGTACAAGGGCCGGACGATCTCGGACGTCCTCGAGATGAGCGTCGACGAAGGACTCGAGTTCTTCCAGAACATCCCGCCGATCAAGCGCCACCTGCAGACGCTGTCGGACGTCGGGCTCGGCTACATCAAGCTCGGCCAGCCCGCGCCGACGCTGTCGGGCGGCGAGGCCCAGCGGATCAAGCTCTCCAGCGAGCTCCACAAGCGGGCCACCGGGAGCACCGTGTACATCCTGGACGAGCCCACGACCGGTCTTCATTTCGAGGACATCCGGAAGTTGCTCCACGTCCTGCAGCAGCTCGTCTCGACGGGGAACACCGTGATCGTGATCGAGCACAACCTCGACGTCGTGAAGACCGCCGACTGGTTGATCGACCTGGGACCGGAGGGGGGCGACCAGGGCGGGTCGCTCGTGGCCGAGGGTCCTCCCGAGGCGGTCGCGGCCGATCCCGCCTCGTATACGGGACGCTTCCTCGATGAGGTCCTGGGCGTGCTTCCCGTCGGGGCCAGTGCCAGCGCGTGAGACCCCGGGGCTCAAGCGGTGAGCGACGGAAGAGCGAACGTTGCCCCGATGGCAGCGGAAGCCGCGCACGACCGCTTGCTAGGATGCGCGCCGACGTGTCCCGGCTACCTGCACCCCTCGGGCGACTGGCGCCGGTCGCGTGTGCGGTCGTCCTCCTCGGCGTGGCGTGCAGCTCGATCCCGCAGGGAGAGGTGCGTTTCCCGGGGGGTCGGAGCTTCGTCCCGATGGTCCCCGACTCGGTGGACGACGTCGGCCTCGCTCCGTCGATCACCGTGAGCGAGGACGGCGTCCCGTATGTCACCTACTTCGGTTTCCCGGCCCAGCTCGGCCCGACCGACATCCCGGTGACCCGGCCGCTCGGCGCCCCGAACCTCACCACCGCGGAGGGCGATGACGCGTCCGCGGTGCTCCTGGCCTCGTTCGCTCCGGACACGCAGATCTGGAGCCGCGGCGCCGTCGCGCAACCGAGCGACGCGCCCGCCGGCATCGTGGTGCCGTTCGGTCCCGCCACCGACGAGTCGCTCCGGTCTCTTTCGCCCACCAACGCCGAGGGAACGGACGTCGCCGTCTCCGGGTCGGACGTGCATGCGGTCTGGTCGGCGGCGGGCGGCGTCTCCTACGGCGTGGGGCCCGACTTCGAGCTGGAGACCATCGACCCAAGCCCGGGGTCGGGTGCCCCGTCGATCGCGATCGACGAAGGCGGCACGCCGCTCGTGGCCTACGTCCTCGCGGGCGTCGAGCCCGAGGTGATCGTGGCCGAGCGGGCCGGCGAGCGTTGGGAGTCGACGGTCGTCGCGACGTTGCCGGAATGCGGACGGGACTGCCCACCCGCCGCGCAGATCGCGATCGTCGGTGGGGAACCGATCGTGGTCGTGGTGGACCCGAGCTCGGGCGATCTGATCGCCGCGCGGCGCGCGGGGTCGACGTGGTCGAGCGAGGTGGTGGCCAGCGGCGTCGTGGTCGGCGCCTCGGTCGGCGCCTCGGAGGACGCCGCCGCGATCGCGTACTACACGTCGGACGGCGTCGAGGTCGCGACGGGCCGGCCGGGTGACTGGTCGATCGAGCGCGTGGCCGACGTGACGCCGGCTGCGGACGGTCCCTCGCCGAGCCCGACCCCTGCGGCCTCGCCGACGGGGGGCCAGTCCCCGAGCCCGTCGGCCGAGCCGGAGCAGGAGCCGATCCGGACGGAGCCGACCACCGGGGCGGCGGTCGACGCGGAGGGCCGCGCGTGGGTGGCGTGGGAGGACGCCGAGGGGATCCATCTGGCGTCCTCCACCGATGGAGGGGCCTTCGAGGAGCAGGAGTTGGAGCAGACCGAGGGCGGCGTCACGCCGTCCCTGGCGGTCGCTCCGGATGGATCGGAGCTGTTCGTCGCGTGGTTCGACCCCGAGCGGGCGGACCTCCGCGTGGGCCTGTCTGCGGAGCTGGAGGAGATCAGGCTGGCCGCCCCGAGCCCGACGCCACCTCCCGCCGCGCGCACGGTCGAACCGGGTGGCTGTGAGCCGGAAGGCACCAGTCTCGAGGTGACCGCACAGGGCACCGCGTTCGACACGAACTGCCTTGCCGCTCCTGCGGGCGAGCCCTTCGAGATCCTTTTCAACAACCAGGACACGGCCCTTCACAACGTC
>DASQTT010000066.1:0-9984 GCA_035641735.1 Actinomycetota bacterium
CCAGATCAGCTACTCGCTGACGGGGACCGCTGGAGCCAACGGGTGGTTCACGAGCAACGTGGACGTCGATTGGACCGTCACCGATCCGGAATCGGCAGTGACGGTCGATTCTGGCTGCGTCGACCAGACCATTTCAACGGAGACAACGGGCACGACCCTCTCGTGCTCGGCCCACAGCACCGGCGGCTCGGCATCGGACTCGGTGACCGTCAAGCTCGACAAGACCGGTCCCTCGGCCGCGCTCGCGGTGACGGCCGGGACGGCCGGCGCGAACGGCTGGTTCACCTCGAACGTGACCGTCGGCACGTCCGGGTCCGACGGCATCAGTGGCCCCGTGACCTGCACGGCCGATCAGTTCCAGACGACCGAGACGGCCGGGGAGACCTTCAACGGCTCATGCACGAACGATGCCGGTCTGAGCACGAACGCGGCATCGCTCACCGTCAAGCTCGACAAGACGGCCCCGACCGACCTCGCCTTCACGGGCGGCGGTCTCTCGGATGGCGGCTCGTACTACTTCGGGTCCGTCCCCGCCGGACCGACGGGATGCACCGCCGACGGTGCGATCTCCGGCCTCGATTCATGCAGCGTGTCGGGATACAGCACGGCCGTTGGAAGTCACACGGTGCAGGCCACGGCGACCGACAACGCCGGAAACGTGGCGACGAAGGACCTGTCATACAATGTCCTCGCCTGGACGATTAGTGGCTTCTACGCGCCTGTCGACCGCCCGGACACCTTCAACGTGACGAAGAACGGAAGCACCGTTCCGCTCAAGTTCGAAGTGTTCGCAGGGACGACGGAGCTGACGGATATCTCCGTCGTGGACACGTTTACTCAGAAGGTCTCGTGCGCATCCGGCGCAGGAGATGCGATCGAGGAGTACACGACTGGCTCCACCAGTCTGCGGTACGACACCACGACGGGTCAGTTCATCTTCAACTGGAAGACCCCGAAGCAGGCCGGTGCGTGTTACCGGGTGACCATGACGACGGCCGACGGATCGTCGATCTATGCGAACTTCAATCTGAAGTAGGCCGCACGGTTCCCTGGAGTAAGTAGGCGAATACGGCGAGGAAGAGGGGTCTCGAATGAGACCCCTCTTCCGATTCCGACCCCGCGTGAGCACGCCGCCAGCGAATGATTTGGCCTCGCCCTGGTAGCCTGAGCGTTGCCGCAGACAGCAGGGGCGCGTGAGCGCGTAATCCCGTCGAGGGCACCTGCCGAGGCGAACGGCCCACCGGCCGTCAGGGTTCGCGCCGACGCGCGTCTCCGCTGTCTGCGGGGACGCGTTTTTCATGCCAGGAGGCGCGATGCCGAGCACGCAGAAGATGGAACGTGTCGCCGAGCTGAAAGAGCGGATCGAGGGCTCGAGCGCCCTGCTGCTCACCGAGTACCGCGGCCTGACGGTGTCGGAGATCACCGAGCTCCGTCGCTCCCTCAGCGACGGTGGCGCGCGATTCGCGGTGATCAAGAACACTTTGATGCGCCGGGCCCTCGAGGGTACCGACGCGGCCGGTCTCGACGCTCTCTTCGAGGGCCCGAGCGCCGTGGCGTTCGTCGAGGCGGACCCCGTGGCCGCCGCGAAGAGCGTCACCGCCGCCGCGAAGAAGTTCCCGACCCTGATCCTGAAGGGAGCCTTCGTCGAGGGAAGGGTCCTCTCGGCCGATCAGGCGAAGGCGCTCGCGGACCTCGACTCCCGCGAGGTGATGCTCTCGAAGTTGGCCGGGCTGATGAAATCCGAGCTGACGCGGGCCGCCGGCAGCTTCCAGGCGGCGCAGGCGCGGTTCCTCGCGCTGCTGGACGCGTTCAAGGCGAAGCTGCCGGCGGAGGCGGAGCCACTCACCACCGAAGATCCCGAGGCACCCGCCGCCACCGAAGAGCCGGAGACCGCCGCAGCCGAGACCGAGGATGCAGCGGCCCCCGAAAAGCCGGGAACGAACGAAGCGACAGGAGACACGACCGAAGACACGACCCAACAGACGATCGAAGCGGACACGTCCGCGACCGAGGGAGAGGAGTAACCCATGGCGACGAAGTCGAAGCTTGCGACCGAGGACCTGCTCGAGCAGTTCAAGGACATGACGCTCCTGGAGCTGTCCGAGTTCATCAAGGCGTTCGAGGAGACCTTCGACGTCCAGGCCGCCGCGGCCGCGCCCGTGATGATGGCGGGGGCGCCCGGCGGCGCCGCCCCGGGCGCCGAGGCCGAGGAAGAGCAGTCCGAGTTCGACGTGATCCTCACCGGCGCAGGGGACAAGAAGATCCAGGTGATCAAGGAGGTCCGCGCGCTCACGAGCCTCGGCCTGAAGGAGGCCAAGGACCTGGTGGACGGCGCCCCGAAGCCCGTGCTGGAGAAGGTCAACAAGGAGACGGCCGACAAGGCCAAGGAGCAGCTCGAGGGGGCCGGCGCGACCGTCGAGGTCAAGTAGGGGCAAAGGAGGCGGGAGACCCCGGGTCACCCGTGAGGGTGAACGGGGCCCAGCCGGCCTATGTACCGAAAACGAACCCCGTGCTACCGTTCGCCAACGCGGCGAGGGGGAAAGCATGCGTCAAAACGACGGGAAGCATTTCGGCCAGCGACTGCGTGAAGCACGCGTCGCAGCTGGTCTCAGTCAGTCGGAGCTTGAAGACATCTCCGGTATCCCGAAGGCGCGACTGTCCAGATACGAGAACGGACACGTCGAGCCCTCGATCCAGACGCTCGCGCGGCTGTCGCGAGCCCTGAACGTCTCGGAGGCCTCCCTCCTCGGGGACCAGCGGGCGATCCTCGAGGACT
This sequence comes from Actinomycetota bacterium, assembly GCA_035641735.1. GTDB lineage: Bacteria > Actinomycetota > UBA4738 > UBA4738 > HRBIN12 > JAJNBA01. The sequence goes on from DASQTT010000066.1 coordinate 2,777, forward strand.
TCTTCCAGGCGCTGAACGACCGTGGTGTCCGGATCACGTCGAGCGAGCAGGGGGCGAAGATCGCCCACGCGATCGCCGACCTGCTGACCTCGGTCACGACCTCGGACGGCCCGGCGCGTGTGGACGACGGGCCGGACATCGACCTCGTCGACCGCTCGGCGCTCGCGGCCCCGGCGCTCGGCTGAGCGGCTCGCGGGGCACCGCCCGATTCACTCGACGTAGCTGATCTCGAGGTCGATCGGTCCGCCGCGCAGCTCGGCGAACGTTGCGCTCCCACCTCGAACGTCGAGCTCGGGCGACGCCGAGACGATGCGCGCTTCATCCGGTGCCTGGATCCGAAGCGCGTACGCGATCCCTTCGAAGGTGGGCTGCGGCAGAAGGAGCAAGACCACGCGCCGCTCGTCGCCCTCGGCCCGGACGGCCTCCCTCAGCGAGTACGTGACCGTGAAGGTCGACGACTCGCCTCCGCGGATCGACACCGAGCCGGTCACGGTCCGGTACCCGAGGTCTTCCTGCACGTCGATCGGGCTGGGACGGCTCGTCTCGGCGGCCAGGTTGCGCGCGTCGTCCGGGACGTAGACCGTGACGTCGGCGGCGAACGCTCCGACCGGGATCCCTTCGCCTCCCTGACCGAGGAGCGCCGACCGCGAGCCCGAGCCGGCCGAGTTCTCGAACGAGACCTCCATCAGCACGGTGGCCGATCCGTCGGATCGCAGCCGCACGTCCTGACGGATCCGTGTGTCGACGAACGCGCCCACGTGGGACGTCGCCGTTGCCGACCACGACGCGATCGCGGGGAGGACCCCGGGGTGGGGGTCGGGCATGGCGCCGTCCAAACCCAGCGCGGACACTAGATCCTGCGTGGAGGGCCGGCGCACGTAGATCGCGAGGTGGCGCGTCCGGGCGTCGCGAGCCGTCGCCAGCGCGAAGGACTCGAGGCCGGGACGACTTGCCAGGAAGGTCCGGAGGATCTCCGACGTCCAGGCCGCGTGGGTCCGCGCCGCCTTCTCGTCGGCCGGCTCCTGGAAGGCGTCGATCTCCAGGGCGGCGGCCGTCGTGGACTCCGACAGCGGCAGCTTCCTTCCGGAGACCCTGACGTCGCCGGAGACCCACACGAGGTCCTCCAGGGCGATCGCGTCCAGGGTGATGACCCCATCGAGCCTCGGGGCGCCGGCGCGGCGGGCCGCCTGGAGCAACGCCTGCGCGGTCGTCGGCCAGTCCGGCGAGGTCGGGGCCTCCACGAGCTCCGGCGGGGCAGGGGCGAGGCCGCCGAGGCCGCCGACGAGCGATTCGACCCGCAGCGTGCCTTGATCGGCGACGAGGACCCCGACCGTCGTCGCCGCGCCGCCGGCGGGACGAGGCACGCCGAGGGAGGGAACCGAGAGCAGGTATCGCCGGGCCCGATCGCCGCCGAACATCGCCGGACCCAGGCGGAGCGCGTCGCGGAGTCGGGCGGCGAGGTCGGCGCGACGCGTCAGGCTCTCGAGCGCGTCGCCGTACCCGGTCCCGACGGGCCCCAGGAGCCTCCCGCCGCCGGCCGCCTCGAGGTCCGCGAGCGCTCCCTGGAGCCGCGCCACCACGCCGTCCATCTGAGGGGCGGCGAGCGCCAGGGCTTCGACGTCGACGGACCCGGCTGCAGTCGCGCCGGGGAGACCGATGTCCGTCCAGTCGAGGGTGCGCGCCACGTCGATCATCGCCGCGCCGGCCGCAGCGGTCTCTCGTGAGGCCGTCGCCACCTCGCCGGCGGCCTCGATGTTCGGCCCCGCGACGGGCAGCAACCCGGCGATGCCCATCGAAGGATGGCCGGCGGCCTCGACGGCCCGGTCCGCGGCCAGGGCCGCCACCACGAAGTGCGGGCGGGCTCCCTCGGGATCGCCGGTGACGACCGCCTCGATCCCGACGATCAGCTGCGACCGGGCGATCGTGAGGTTCCGGAGCAGCGACCTTCCCGCCCAGAGCCCGTCGACCGCCAGGAGCACGACCGCCGTCGCCAGCCCCGCCCAGATCGCGAGCGCCACCCGGTTCCCGCGGGTCCTGGCGCGAACCCGGCGAGGGGCGGGGGTCTCGACGGCCATCGTCCGGGAACCCTAGCGCCGGAGGGCCCCCTGGGCCACGAGGGCAGGATGGAAGGTTGACCGGAGGGGTGGACCGGGCGTACCCTTTCCGGAGCCCTCCAGGGTTGGAGCGGGCGCCGATTGACGGTGCCTGCTCGTCCGCGTAGACTGCTCGTTTGCCGTGTCGTCCACCGCGCCTGCGCGTGCGCCTTTGATCTGTCCCGGGAGGGGTCCCGTTTGCCTGACCAGCTCGTTCCTGTCCGGAACCGTGTCAGTTTCGCCAAGCTCGAAGAGGTCCTCCAGCTCCCGGACCTCGTTGCGATCCAGAAGGATTCGTTCGACCGCCTCCTGAAAGAAGGCCTCAAAGAGGTCCTCGAAGAGGTCTCGCCAATCGAGGACTTCACCGAACAGTTCCAGTTGTACTTCGGCACGCACGAATTCCGGGGCATGAAGTTCTCGGAAGAGGAGTGCCGCGACAAGGACATCACCTTCTCGGCGCCGTTGTTCGTCGAGGCAACGTTCGTCAACAAGCAGACGGGTGAGATCAAGGAGCAGGAGGTCTTCCTCGGGGACTTCCCGATGATGACCGACCGCGGCACGTTCATCATCAACGGGACGGAGCGCGTCGTCGTCTCGCAGCTGGTCCGCTCGCCGGGCGTCTACTTCAGTAAGGAGCCGGACAAGACGTCCGACCGGGACGTGTACATCGCCAAGATCATCCCGTCGCGCGGGGCGTGGCTCGAGTTCGACGTGGACAAGAAGGACACCGTCGGCGTCCGGATCGACCGCAAGCGGCGCCAGAACGTGACCGTGTTCCTGAAGGCGCTCGGGTTCAGCACCGAGGAGCTCCTGCGCCTGTTCAACGACGCCCCTTCGATCAAGAACACCCTCGAGAAGGACCACGTCGAGACGCAGGAGGAGGCCCTCGAGGACATCTACCGCAAGCTCCGGCCCGGCGAGCCGCCCACGGCCGAGAGCGCGAAGACCCTCTTGGAGAACCTGTTCTTCAATCCGAAGCGATACGACGTCGCGCGCGTCGGGCGCCACAAGGTCGACAAGAAGCTCGGCCCGGCCGAGGGCGAGGTCCTCAAGCAGCTGCGTGCGCACCATCGGACCCTCGGGCAGCAGGACAACCCCGACCGGAAGGCCTGGGAGCAGAACCGCTACCGCGTGTTCGCCGGGCTGCAGAAGGAGGAGGGGGCCGGCCAGGGCGCGCCCAAGTACAAGGCCGTCCTGACCTTCGAGGACATCCTGAAGGCCGTGGGCTACCTCGTGAAGCTCCACGCCGGCGAGGACGGATACGACCCGGACGACATCGACCACTTCGGCAACCGCCGGATCCGGTCGGTCGGGGAGCTGATCCAGAACCAGATCCGGATCGGGCTCTCGCGCATGGAGCGGGTCGTGAAGGAGCGGATGACCACCCAGGACGTCGAGGCAATCACGCCGCAGACCCTGATCAACATCCGTCCCGTCGTCGCCTCCATCAAGGAGTTCTTCGGGACCTCGCAGCTGTCGCAGTTCATGGACCAGACCAACACGCTGGCGGGGCTGACGCACAAGCGCCGGCTGTCGGCACTCGGCCCGGGCGGCCTCTCGCGCGAGCGCGCCGGCTTCGAGGTCCGAGACGTGCACCCGTCCCACTACGGCCGGATGTGTCCGATCGAGACGCCCGAGGGTCCGAACATCGGCCTGATGGGGTCTCTGTCCAGCTTCGGCCGGATCAACGAGTTCGGTTTCATCGAGACGCCCTACCGCCGCGTCGAGGCCGGGAAGGTCACCGCGAAGATCGACTACCTGTCGGCCGACGAGGAGGACCGTCATGTCATCGCGCAGGCCAACGCCCGCGTGGCGTCGGACGGCACGTTCCAGGACACGCAGGTGCTGGTGCGTCGCAAGGGCGGCGAGGTCGACCAGGTCTCCCCGGACGAGATCGACTACATGGACGTGTCGCCGAAGCAGCTCGTCTCGGTGGCCGCGGCCCTGATCCCGTTCCTCGAGCACGACGACGCGAACCGCGCCCTGATGGGCGCCAACATGCAGCGCCAGGCCGTCCCGCTGCTCCGTGCCGAGGCCCCGCTCGTCGGGACCGGCGTGGAGTTCCGGGCCGCGGTCGACGCGGGTGACGTCGTGCTGGCCGAGGAATCCGGCACCGTGGAGGACGTCTCGGCCGAGGCGATCGTCGTCAAGGAGCGAACCGGGAAGCTCCGGTCCTACGACCTGATCAAGTTCCGCCGGACGAACCAGGGCACGAACTTCAACCAGAAGCCGGTCGTCGAGACCGGCGACAAGGTGGCGAAGGGGCAGGTGATCGCAGACGGGCCGTCCACGGACGCCGGTGAGATCGCGCTCGGCAAGAACCTCCTCGTGGCGTACATGCCGTGGGAGGGCCACAACTACGAGGACGCGATCATCATCTCGGAGCGCCTCGTCAAGGACGACGTCCTGACGTCGATCCACATCGAGGAGCACGAGGTCGACGCCCGCGACACGAAGCTCGGCGCCGAGGAGATCACGCGCGACATCCCGAACGTCTCCGAGGAGATCCTCAAGGACCTCGACGAGCGCGGGATCGTGCGGATCGGTGCCGAGGTGAACCCCGGCGACTACCTCGTCGGAAAGGTGACCCCGAAGGGCGAGACCGAGCTCACGCCGGAGGAGCGGTTGCTCCGGGCGATCTTCGGCGAGAAAGCACGCGAGGTGCGCGACACCTCGCTCAAGGTTCCGCACGGCGAGTCCGGCAAGGTGATCGGCGTTCGCGTCTTCAACAGGGACGACGGCGACGAGCTCCCGCCCGGCGTGAATCAGCTGGTCCGCGTCTACGTGGCCCAGAAGCGGAAGATCTCCGACGGCGACAAGCTGGCCGGCCGCCACGGGAACAAGGGCGTGATCTCGACGATCCTGTCCGAGGAGGACATGCCGTTCCTCGAGGACGGGACGCCGGTCGACATCATCCTGAACCCGCTCGGCGTCCCCTCCCGGATGAACCTCGGGCAGGTGCTCGAGGCGCACCTGGGCTACGCGGCGATGGTCGGCTTCGAGAAGGCCGGCGAGGACCACGACGGGCCGGTCCACGTCGCCACCCCTGTGTTCGACGGCGCCAAGGAGGACGAGATCCTCGCGGCGATCCGCAGCTCGCACCCGGGCGCCGACGGCGAGAAGCTCGTGAACGAGGTCGGGAAGGCGAGGCTGCTCGACGGCCGGACCGGGCAGCCGTACGCGGAGCCGGTGACGGTCGGGATCGCCTACATCCTGAAGCTGCTGCACCTGGTGGACGACAAGATCCACGCCCGGTCCACCGGCCCCTACTCGATGATCACGCAGCAGCCGCTGGGCGGGAAGGCCCAGTTCGGCGGCCAGCGGTTCGGCGAGATGGAGGTGTGGGCCCTCGAGGCCTACGGCGCGGCGTACGCCCTGCAGGAGCTGCTGACGATCAAGTCCGACGACGTCCTCGGGCGCGTGAAGGTCTACGAGGCCATCGTGAAGGGCGAGAACATCCCCGAACCGGGGATCCCCGAGTCCTTCAAGGTCCTGATCAAGGAGATGCAGTCCCTCGCCCTGAACGTCGAGGTCCGTTCGGCGGCCGGCGAGGAGATCGAGCTGCGGGAGACCGACGAGGACGTCTTCCGGGCGGCCGAGGAGCTGGGGATCGACCTCAGCCGCCGCGAGCCCGCCGGGGCGGACTTCGACTGATGGGGAATAGGCGAGCGTTGAACGAGATGCGGGGACGGGGGTCTGGGGGCTCAAGCAGCTTGCGCGATCAGCGCGAGCGTAGCCCCCAGGAGCAGAGGGCAGGCGGGAGGCCTACGTGCTGGATGTGAACTTCTTCGACGAGCTCCGGATCGCTCTGGCGACCGCGGATCAGATCCGCGCGTGGTCCAACGGCGAGGTCAAGAAGCCGGAGACCATCAACTACCGCACGCTGAAGCCGGAGAAGGACGGCCTGTTCTGCGAGCGCATCTTCGGGCCGACGCGGGACTGGGAGTGCCACTGCGGCAAGTACAAGCGCGTCCGGTTCAAGGGCATCATCTGCGAGCGCTGCGGCGTCGAGATCACACGGTCCAAGGTCCGTCGTGACCGCATGGGGCACATCGAGCTGGCCGCCCCCGTCACGCACATCTGGTACTTCAAGGGCGTCCCGTCGCGCCTCGGATACCTCCTGGACATCGCTCCCAAGGACCTCGAGCGGATCATCTACTTCGCGGCCTACGTCGTGACGCGGGTGGACGAGGAGCGCCGGCACAAGGAGCTCCCCGGGATCGAAGAGGAGATCGAGTCCGAGAAGCGCGAGATCGAGGCCGACCGCGACGACCAGGTGAAGCGCCGGCTGTCCGAGCTCGAGGACCGGCTCCGCGAGCTCGAGGGCGAGGGCGCGAAGGGCGCGCAACTCTCGGCCGCGAAGCGCGAGGCGCAGCGCGACGTCGAGCGGATCCACGAGGCCGCCGGGCGCGACGCCCAGCACCTCGACGACGTCCTCGCCGCGTTCAAGAACCTGAAGATCAAGCAGCTCGTGGCCGACGATGCCGTGTACCGCTCGCTCCGCGAGCGCTTCGGCGACTACTTCGACGGCGGCATGGGCGCCGAGGCGATCAAGCGCCTGCTGCAGGACTACGACGTCGGTCCCGAGATCGAGGTGCTCCGTGACCAGATCGAGAACGGCAAGGGGACGAAGCGACTGAAGGCGATCAAGCGGCTCAAGGTCGCTTCGAACTTCTCCGAGGGCCGCTCGACCCCGATGGGCATGGTCCTGGACGCGGTCCCCGTGATCCCGCCGGACCTCCGCCCGATGGTGCAGCTCGACGGCGGCCGGTTCGCCACGTCGGACCTGAACGACCTGTACCGGCGCGTGATCAACCGGAACAACCGGCTGAAGCGGCTGCTCGACCTGCAGGCGCCCGAGATCATCGTCAACAACGAGAAGCGGATGCTGCAGGAGGCCGTCGACGCGCTGTTCGACAATGGCCGCCGGGGGCGTCCGGTTACCGGCCCGGGCAACCGGCCGCTGAAGTCGCTGTCCGACATGCTGAAGGGCAAGCAGGGCCGATTCCGCCAGAACCTCCTGGGCAAGCGCGTCGACTACTCGGGTCGGTCGGTGATCGTGGTCGGCCCGGAGCTGCGCCTGCACCAGTGCGGGCTGCCGAAGCAGATGGCGCT
>DASQTT010000067.1:0-2163 GCA_035641735.1 Actinomycetota bacterium
TGACGGCGGCCGTGGCCCACTTCAGGCTGGGGGCGACCTCGTCGGCCTCGACCTCGATCGCGGAGCGCTTCTCGCCGTCCTGGTTCTCCCAGGTCCGGTAGTTCAACCGGCCGGTGACCACGACGCGCGTCCCGCGCATCAGCGACTCCGCGGCGTTCTCGGCCAGGGTCCGCCACGCGTTGATCGTGAAATACGAGGTCTCCCCGTCCTTCCACTGCCCGTTGGCGTCCTGGAACCGGCGGTTCACGGCGATCCGGATCTTGCAGACCGCCGCGCCGTTCGGCGTGTAGCGGAGCTCGGGATCGTCGGTCAGGTTGCCGACGAGGGTCACCTGGTTGTCGTTCGCCATCTCTCGTTCACTCCCCTTGCGGTGTCGCGCCGCCGACGGCGGCGGGGGAAGTCTCCAGCTGCTGCTCGGCCTGCGGTTCGGTGTTCGGTTCGGCCGGCGGTTCGGCCTGGGGTTCGGTAGCCTTCTCGGCCCTCGGCTCGACCTTCCGCTCGCGCTTCGGGGGCAGCACGACGGTCTTGTACCGGAGGACCTCGTCCGCGAGGTTCAGGGTCCGGTCGAGCTCGGCCTGAACGGCCGGCTCCGCAGCGAAGGTCACCACGACGTAGTAGCCCTCGTTGCGGCGGTCGATCTCATAGGCCAGACGACGGCGACCCCATCGATCGACGCCGCGCACCTGCCCGGAGTGCTTGATCGCGACCTTCTCGATCCGATCGGTCGCGGTGCTCACCGCGGCCTCATCGGCCTCGGCGGGCAGGATCAGCATGCATTCGTACTCCCTCAAACCCACCTCCTCTGGTCTGGACGGCCCCCAACGAAAGGGGAGCAGGAAGTCCTGAGGGTTCGCCCAGCAGTGTACGGGACCGGTGCGGACCGTAGCACCCGGCGCCGACACCGAGGACCGCTAGACTCCGTGATCGACTGCCGTGCACTTCGAAGGAGGCGCGAGCGATGGTCACGATCCACGACCTCAAGGCGTGGAAGGCGGAAGGGCGACGCTTCACGATGCTCACCGCCTACGACTTCCCCACGGCGCAGATCCTCGACCGGGCCGGCGTGCCGGTGCTGCTGGTCGGGGACTCCGTCGGCAACAACGTCCTGGGCTATCCGGACACGCTGGCCGTCACGATGGAGGAGATCCTCCATCACACGAAGGCGGTTGCCCGCGGCGTCGAACACGCGATGCTCGTGGCGGACATGCCGTTCCTCTCGTACCAGGTCTCGGTCGAGGAGGGCGTGCGCAACGCCGGGCGGCTGGTGAAGGAGGGCGGCGCGCACGCCGTGAAGATCGAGGGCGCCCACCTCGAGCTGGTGCAGCGCCTCGTCGAGATCGGCGTCCCGGTGATGGCCCATGTCGGTCTCACCCCGCAATCCGTCCACGCGATGGGGGGGTACCGCGTGCAGGGACGGGGCGAGGCGGCCCATCGGGTCGCCGAGGAAGCCGAGCAGCTCGAGAAGGCGGGCGCGTTCTCGATCGTGCTGGAGGCGATGCCGGCCGACCTCGCCGCCGAGATCACACGGTCGGTGGAGGTCCCGACGATCGGGATCGGTGCCGGAGCCGCCTGCGACGCGCAGGTCCTGGTGCTGCACGACCTGCTCGGGATCAACGAGCGCGTGCCGAAGCTCGCCAAGAAGTTCGCCGACGTCCGCGGGGTGATGACGCAGGCCGCGACCCGGTTCATCGACGAGGTCGCATCGGGGGCGTTCCCCGACGCCGACCACTCCTACGAGTGACGGGCTCGGCCGTCGCGCCGTGAGCGGCTCAACGGACGAGGCGGCCGGGCGAGCCGAGATCGCCTCGAAGCTGGCGCACGAGATCCGCGGGCCGGTCTCGACGCTGCGAGGCCTGGCCGGCACGGCGATCGCGCACTACGAGGGCCTGAGCGACCGGGAACGCCTCGAGTTCCTCGGCCTGATCCGGCAGGAGACCGAGCGACTGGAGGCGACCGTGGAGCAGGCGGCCCTGGCCCTTCGGCTCGACGCAGGATCGCTGCCGTTCGAGATGACGCGACAGGACCTTGCCGGGATCGTCTCGTCGTCGATCGGTTCGGTCGACGTCGGCGGGCACCCGATCGAGCGCGAAGGACCCACGGAGCTCGAGGCGACGTTCGACGCGACCCACGTCGCGTCCGTGGTCGCGCAGCTCGTCCGCAACG
>DASQTT010000068.1:0-3647 GCA_035641735.1 Actinomycetota bacterium
TCCTGGGTAAACAGGTAGCTCTCCAACCGGAGCGATGACTGCCCGGAAACGAGCGTGAGGGAGTCGGTCAGCGCGAAGAGGATCAGGTCGTACCGATCATCCGACCGTTCGAGGAAGGCACGGCCGTCGTCGATGATCACCCGCACGCGCGGATCCTCGTACGGCCGCTCCGGGTTCACCCTCCGTCCCAGCTCATACAGTTCCGGGTCGATCTCGACCGCATCGACCTGCCCCGCGCCTTCGGCCAGCGCGATGGCCACATCAGCGCCGGTTCCAGCACCGATCACCAGCACCCGCTCCGGAGGTGCAACCGCCCGCTCGTAGGGAAGGAAATAGGTGGGCTCCCCGGCCCGACGAGCTTCGGTCGTCGTGATCGCCTGATGGGGGATCCCGTTGACGACCACTTGCGTCACATCGTCGGTCTGGTTCCAGCTGATGCGGTAGTAGGGGGACCACACCACCGAGTCCGCGAGCGCCTCCATACCGAAAGCGCCGACGAGGAGGCCGATCGCCACGGCGTGTTCGATCCTGAGAGATGGTCTGAGCAGAAGTACGAACAGCCCAACGATGACGGCCCCCCAGACGATCGGCGGGGCTCCGATGAGCGACAAGGTGGCGAACACGGCGATGCCGGCCACGCTGCCCAGCACATCCAGCCGATAGGCCTCGAGCGGCGGGAATCGCTGGAACAGGCGTGCGACGCCCTGCGCGATGGCCGCCATGGTCGCCGCGACCGCGGCGAAGACGATCGGCAACGAGATCCAGATCGGCAGGCCACGGGTCTGGAACCCGCCGAAGAAGATGAGGCTGCTCCCCGTGCGGTCGATCGTGACCGGGAACACGGCCGAGATGAAGACGAGGGCCCCGAGCCACAGTGGTGCCCTCCGGAACCAGTCCGACCTGTCGGCAGCGAGGAACCCGATCCCGATGCCGAGGAACGAGCCGAGGAGCACGAAGTTCGAGAAGAACGAGAGGTACGCGATGTGCGCTCCGAGCCACCGGATCAGGACCAACTCCACGAACAGCATCAGGAAGCTGGCCAGGAACAGTCGCCGCCGGTCGGCCGAGACCGTGCTCCCTTCCACGTGTGCTCCTTACGCGGCCCCCCGATGGCCTTCACATGTCCACGTAAGTGATGCGGGCGCGCTCTGGTGCCTTCGACACTTCCGCCGGGTCACTTGAGGCGAGGGTCTCCTTCGGAGCACGCGGCCTCGAGCCCGCCCCGGGTTTCCTGGGCGTTTGGGGGGCGTGGAGGGATCCGGAAGGTGGCGGGACGCTAGCTCCTGATCTGGACCTGCCCGCCAGCGTCCCCGGATGCTGCGAAGAGCGGTGTCGGTGAAGCGATGTCCGTGCCGGGTTCATAGACTCGGAGCTCGAAGCGATCGCCGCTGAATGTTCCAGCCCCATCAAAGATCACGGCCACGAACGTGAATACCCCGTCCATCCCCTGGATCGAGGCGTTGCCACCAAGAAAGGCCGTGCTTTCGTCGCGGACGGCGAGCCACAACAGGTCCCTGCTCTGGAGCTTGAACCGGCTGCCGTAGGAGAACGTGAGGGTCCCCGCCGGGGCCACCGATGACGGCGTCTTGTACTTGGCGGTGAAGCCGAACGACGCCTTCTGGACCCCATCGAGTCGGGGCAGGACGTCGCCGGGCTCAGAGGTCGGCCCGCCGGGCACGATCCATCCCGTACCGTCGACCGAGCCCGCCAACGGGTCATAGGTCACGAAGGGAGCGGATGACTCCCCGATCAGCGCGACTCCGTCGCCGGCGAACACCACGACTTGCGAAAGGTCCGGACTTGCGGGCACGAATGACGCCGTGAAGCTCGAGCCCGACCCAGACATCTGACCCTCATCCACGAGGCCGTCATGGGATCCCACCGCTTCGAAGCGGACGCCCTGTACGCCGGAGCCCTCATCGGTCACGATCGCGGAAAGGGAGAGGGTGTCTCCGACCCGGACCACCATCGGTTGGATCGTCGGTCCGACGATGTCGGGCGCGGTCAGATCGACCCGATAGGTTGCCGATGCGGTGGTCGAGTTGCCCGCCGCGTCCGTTGCTGTGCACACCAAGTCGTGGACGCCGTCGGCCAGCGTCGCCACGGCCTTCGTACTCGATCCCACCTGGCCGCTGATCAGACTCAGTTCGGACCCATTGTCCGTGCAGGCGATGGATGGAAGGGACTGGTCGTCGGTCGCGTAGATCGAGACCGACCCCGACCGGGCAGGATCCAGCCATTCGCCGTCCGAAGGGTCCGGCCGGAACTCGATGCTCGGTGCGGACGTGTCCGAGGGTGGAGGCGGCGGCGGCGGGGAGGAGCCGGGAACGGGACCCCATGCGGCGTCGCTCCGCGGCGGGCTTCCCTCGAGCAGATAACCGTCGGTCCCATCCGTCCGAAGCGCGCACAGGATCGGGTCCTCGTGCTCGCCGGTCTCACCGTTCACCGGCGTCGCCGTGAGCAGAACCCATCGGCCATCCGGCGAGAAGGACGGCTCCGTCGTGAGGTGGCACGGCCCCAGCCTCTGGAAGGGATTTCCGGAGTTCACGTCGAACAGTAGGAGCCCCATCCCGTCAAGGATCGGCACCTCGTCCTGGCCGAAGGATGCCACGATCATCGTCCCGTCCGGAGACCAGTCGGGATGGTGCCAGTCATAGAAGTCGCCGAACGGCAAGCTCAGGAAGTTGGTGAACTGACCTCGTTCGAGATTCCAGATGAGGATGCCCCATCGGCACGGTTCCTGCGCGCAGCTGGTGAGCTTCCCGGTGAAGGCGATCCTCGTGCCATCCGGTGACCACGCGGGCTCGGCCTGGTCGAATTCGCTAGTCATATAGACGGCCGTCGTGGAGCCGGTCGCCAGCTCGACCGTCCAGATGGCCGAGATGGTCGAGGTCCCGTCACCGAGCGTCCGGACGAACGCGATCTGCTTGCCGTCGGGGGACCAGGTCGGATCGGTATCCGAGCTCCAGATGCCCGGCTCCCCATAATCACTCGTGATCTGTTGTGGCGTGCCTGTCCCGTCCGCGTTCGCGACATAGATGACGAACAATCCTCCAGGCGACTCCTGTCCGGCGAACGCGATCGTGAGGCCATCCTTCGACCACACGGGGTTGATTGCATCCCGACCACTGCCGAGATCGATCAGCGGCTGAGGGTCCCCACCCTGCCCGTCCACCGTGGCGATCACCCGATGGTCCCCCGCCGTCGTCACGTAGGCGCTCCGTCCGTTCTGACCGGGGAACGCGGCGTTCGCGACCGGCGCGACCGCGACGCTCGAGAGGGCGATGGCCAGCACCGCGCTCAACAACAGGACTCGTCTCATGGGGAACGCTCCGGTTACAGGGTTCGCCCAGAGTGGAGGAGGAAGGGCAGCCGGACAATCGGTTAAACGGCGATTCGGTCTCTTACGACTGTCAGCCGTGTGTAGGTAGCTCTCTCCTTTGATCGCGATGACCTTTGAGCTAGAGCGAGACACGAAACGGCAGCGACCTCACCCATCTGCCCCACCTCAATCCGCATCCACCGCCCCGAGCCCACCCCGCACATCTGACCACCCACCACCCCACCACCCACCACGCCTACCACCACCGGGGATCCCCGATCACCGTCCGTACCGTCCGCACCGTCCGCGGAAGATCCCTGCACAC
>DASQTT010000069.1:0-10564 GCA_035641735.1 Actinomycetota bacterium
CAACCCGGTCTGGTCCGTCGGGCACCAGTTCACGAGCCGCTCGCTCCGGTAGATCAGGCCCTGCTCGTACCATCGAACGAACGCCACGCGGACGGCGTGAACGAGCCCTTCGTCCATCGTGAACCGCTCACGGTCCCAGTCGAGCGAGACACCCATCCGCTTCAGCTGGCCGATGATCTCTCCGCCGTACTGCTCCTTCCAGGCCCAGACGCGCTCGACGAACGCCTCTCGCCCGATCTCTCGCCGGTCGATGCCTTCCCTCCGGAGCTCCCGCTCCACCACCACCTGGGTCGCGATGCCCGCGTGGTCCATCCCCGGGACCCAGAGCGCATGGAGGCCCTGCATCCGAGCGCGCCGGATCACGACGTCCTCGAGGGTCCGGCCGAGCGCGTGTCCGACGTGCAGGCGACCGGTGACGTTCGGAGGCGGGATCACGATGCAGTACGCGCGACCGCGGTCCTCGGGCACCTCGGCGTGGAACAGCCCGCGGCGGATCCACTCCTCCGCCCATCGCGGCTCGACCGTCGAGGCGTCGTAGCGCGTGGGGATGTCGGCGCCCGGACCCGCCATGCGGTCGAGTCTACCCAGCGCCCTCAGCGCCTCAGCCATCACCAGGGCAGGTGTATGCTCCGGCGCATCCCGCGACCAGGCGGAACTGGGAGGGATGTCCGATGACCGATCAAGCGTTGATCGACCGGCTCCGCGAGGTGGCGATCTTCCGCGGCCTCGACGAGAAGGAGCTGCACCGGATCGTCGAGGTCGGGAAGGAAGTCCGCTTCGACCCGGGCAAGGTGGTCGCCGAGCAGGACGGCGGCGCGGCGGGCTTCCACCTGATCCTGGACGGAGAGGTCTCGGTGGACGTGAGCGGCCGCGAGCGCGCCCGGCTCCGCTCCGGTCAGTACTTCGGCGAGATGTCGCTGATCGACGGGAAGCCGCGCTCCGCGACCGTCCGAGCCGAGGCGCCGACGACCACCTTCGCGCTGACCTCCTGGCAGTTCCTCCCGCTCCTGGACGAGTACCCGTCGATCAGCCGCGCGCTGCTGGTCGAGCTCTCGGCGCGGCTGCGTCGCGTCGAGCAGGATCCGGTCCAGTAGTCGGCGTTTCGGTTCCCACCCGGACGAACCAGCGCTAGGCGGTCTTCTCCTGCCGCTCGCCGCCGGCGCGCTTCTTCGGCGCCTTGCTCCGCGGGACGAGCGTCGGGTTCACACCCGTGAGGACCACGTCGCGGTCAACGAGGCACTTCGTGACGTCCTGGCGGGAGGGCAGCTCGTACATCACGTTGAGCAGCACCTCCTCCATGATCGCGCGCAGGCCGCGCGCCCCGGTCCCGCGTTGGATCGCCTGCTCGGAGATCGCGCGCATCGCCTCGTCGGTGAACTCGAGCTCGACGCCGTCGAACTCGAAGAACTTCATGTACTGCTTGACGAGCGCGTTCTTCGGCTGCGTCAGGATGTCGACGAGCGCATCTTCGTCGAGGCTGTTCACGCTGGTGAGGACCGGCAGCCGGCCGACGAACTCCGGGATCAGTCCGTACTTCAGCAGGTCCTCCGGCAGCACCTGGGCGAAGATCGCCCCGAGGTCCTTGTCCTGGTGACTCATGACCTCGGCGCCGAACCCCACTCCCTTGCGGCCGATGCGGCTCTCGATGATCGAGTCGAGACCGGCGAACGCGCCACCGCAGATGAACAGCACGTTGGTCGTGTCGATCTGGATGAACTCCTGATGCGGGTGCTTCCGGCCGCCCTGCGGAGGCACCGACGCCGTCGTGCCCTCGAGGATCTTGAGCAGGGCCTGCTGCACGCCCTCGCCCGAGACATCACGGGTGATCGACGGGTTCTCGGACTTGCGGGCGATCTTGTCGATCTCGTCGATGTAGATGATCCCGGTCTCTGCCTTCTTCACGTCGTAGTCGGCTGCCTGGATCAGCTTCAGCAAGATGTTCTCGACGTCCTCGCCGACGTAGCCCGCCTCGGTGAGGGCTGTGGCGTCCGCGATCGCGAAGGGAACGTTCAGCATCCGCGCGAGGGTCTGCGCCAGGTACGTCTTGCCGCAGCCGGTCGGCCCGAGGATCAGGATGTTCGACTTCTGGAGCTCGACCTCCTGGTCCTTCGCGCCGACCTGGATCCGCTTGTAGTGGTTGTAGACGGCCACGGACATGACCTTCTTGGCCTGCTCCTGGCCGACGACGTACTCGTCGAGGAACGCGTAGATCTCCGAGGGCTTGGGGAGCTCGTCGAGCTTCAGCTCGGCGGTCTCCGAGAGCTCCTCCTCGATGATCTCGTTGCAGAGGTCGATGCACTCGTCGCAGATGTAGACGCCGGGCCCGGCGATGAGCTTCTTGACCTGCTTCTGGCTCTTCCCGCAGAAGGAGCACTTCAGGAGGTCCGATTCGCCGAACTTCGCCATGCCCCCGAGCCCTTCCTCGTCCGTGGCCTCCTCGGCCGTTCGACCTTCCGAGACGCCACGACCGGGCCTAGCCCGGTCGTGGCGTCGATATTACGCCCCGCCGGCGGCCGCCGCAGTCAACTCGGCCGGCATGTCTCGACGATTCACGAGGACCTCGTCGATGATCCCGTAGGACTTCGCATCATCGGGCGTGAGGATGAAGTCGCGGTCGGTGTCCTTGGTGATCTTGTCGACCGGCTGCCCGGTGTGCTCGGCGATCAGCTCGTCGAGGAGCTTGCGGTACCGCAGGATCTCCTTCGCTTGGATCTCGATGTCGACCGCCTGCCCCTGGGTCCCTCCGTGTGGCTGGTGCAGGAGCACCCGAGCGTGCGGGAGCATGAAGCGCTTCCCGTGCGCGCCGGCGAGCAGCAAGAACGCCGCGAACGAGGCGGCCTGCCCCATGCAGATCGTGCTCACGTCGGGCTTGATGTACTGCATCGTGTCGTAGACCGCGAAGCCGGACGCCACGTCGCCGCCGGGCGAGTTGATGTACAGGTTGATGTCCTTGTCGGGATCCTCCGACTCCAGGTGCAGCATCTGGGCCATCACGAGGTTCGCGACGGCGTCGTCGATCGGGGTGCCGAGGAAGATGATCCGCTCCTTCAGCAGCCGGGAGTAGATGTCGAACGAACGCTCGCCGCGGCTCGTCTGCTCCACGACGACCGGAACGAGGTAGCTGCTGGGAGTGTCGGTCACGTCGGTTCCCCTTCCTCTGGCTCTTCTTCCTCTGGCTCTTTCGGCGTGGGCTCCGCTGCAGAGGTCTCCGCGCCGGGGGTCGGCTCGGAGGACGGGTCCACGTCCGGCTCTTCGGTCTTGATGTCGGCACGTTCGACCAGGAGGTCGAGCGCTTTCCCTCTGATGATATCCCCGGCCAGGGTCACGACCTGCCCGGTCCGCTGCAGTTCCTTCGCGAGCGCCTTGGGCTCACGGTCGTAGGCCTGCGCCAGCAGGGCGATCTCCGCCCCGAGCTCCTCCGCCGTGACCTCGAAAGATGCGCTGCGCGCGATGCCTTCTAGGACGAGGTCGCTCTTGATCCCTCGGATCGCGTGCGCCCGGGAATCCTCGCGGAGCCGCTCCTCGTCCCAGCCCTGCATCTCGAGCATCTCCTCGAGGGTGGTGCCCATCCGTTCGGCGCGCTCCCGCGCGTGGGCGATCCGGTGCTCGGTCTCCTCCTGGATCAGGCTCTCGGGGAGGTCGACCTCCACGCGGTCGATCATCGCCTCGACGACGCGGTCGCGGACCGCGGCGTTCGCCTCGCGCTCCTTCAGCTCGGTGAGCCGCGAGCGGAGATCGTCGCGAAGCTCGACGAGCGTGTCGAACTCGGAGGCGGTCTTCGCGAAGTTGTCGTCGACCTCGGGCAACCGTCGCTGCTTCACGTCCTTCACGAGCGCGGTGATCTCCACCGGCGTGCCGCCGAGCTCCTCCCCGAACCGCTCGGGAAGGGAGTCCGTGACCTTCAAGATCGCGCCCGGCTTCGAGCCCACGAGCTCGACGTCGAGCTTCTCGCCGACCTCGCCGGAGCCGACGAAGTAGAGATAGTCCTTGCGCGACGCCTGCTCGATCGTCTCCGAGCCTTTCCGCACCGTGAGGTCGGCGGTCACGAAGTCGCCCTGCTGGACGGGCCGTCCGACCGGCTCGAGCTCCGCGAAGCGCTCCCGGAGCCGCTCGACCCACTCGTCGATCTCCTCGCCCGAGACCACCGTGAACGGCTTCGTGACCTCGATGCCGGAGTAGTCGGCCTCCTCGAACGTGAGCCTCGGCCGTACCTCGACGATGGCCGAGAAGATGAACGGCTTGCCGAACTCCAGTTGCTGAACGTCGATGTCCGGATCGGTGATCGGCGCGAGCTCCTCCTCGCCGACCGCCTTCCGGTAGTAGTCGGGGACGGAGGACGTGACGAACTGTTCGAGGACGGCGTCGCGGCCGATCTGGGTGTCGATGATCTGCCGCGGCACCTTGCCCTTGCGGAAACCCGGGACCTTGATCTGGTTCGCGATCTCGCGGTAGGTGCGATCGAGGTCCCGGCTGAACTCGTCCGGCGGGACTTCGATCGTGAGCTTCACGACGTGCGGCTCGGTCGTCTCGACGGTCGTCTGCATGCGGGAACCAGGCTACTCGACCCGGGGAACGCGGCCGGTCGGCAGACCCGCGCTGGTACGTTCGGGCCGTGCTCGAGCAGGAGCTCGCCTTCGCGCACGAGGTCGCGGACCGCGCCGCCGACATCTCGATGTCGTACTTCCTCGGCGAGTTCGAGGTGCAGCAGAAAGCGGATCTATCGCCGGTGACCCAGGTCGACCTCGAGGTGGAGACGGCGATCCGCGAGATGGTCGCCGAGCGCTTCCCCAACGACGCCGTGACCGGCGAGGAGCACGGCGCCGGCGCCGGCGACCGCGTCTGGATCGTCGACCCGATCGACGGCACCCGCAACTTCGCCGACGGCGTACCGATCTGGGCCACGCTGCTGGCGCTCCAGGTCGACGGCCGGTCGGTCCTCGGGCTGATCTCCGCTCCGGCGCTCGCCGAGCGATACGAGGCCGTCCGCGGCGCGGGCGCCCGGTGGAACGGGCGGGAGCTCCGGGTCAGCGAACGGAAGCTCGACGACGCCTTCATGGTCTATTCGAGCGTCGACGACTGGGTCGACCGAGCTCGGCACGAACCGTTCATGGAGCTGGCCCGCGAGGTTCGCCGCACGCGGGGGTTCGGCGACTTCTGGGGACACATGCTCGTCGCGCGTGGCGCGGCCGACTTCATGCTGGAGCCGGCGCTCCGCCTGTGGGATTGGGCGCCGATCACGGTGATCGTCGAGGAGGCCGGTGGCCGGGTCAGCACCTTCGGCGGCGACCAACCTTCCGACGGGTCGAGCATCCTCTCCAGCAACGCCGTCCTGCATGAGGACGTGGTCCGTCGGCTCTCGGGCACGTGAAGCGCTGCGAGTGGGCCCCGGTCGACAACCCTCGCTACCTCGCCTACCACGACGAGGAGTGGGGTGTGCCGGTGCACGACGACGTGCGACTGTTCGAGATGCTGACGCTCGAAGGCGCGCAGGCCGGCCTCTCGTGGTCGACGATCCTGAACAAGCGTGACGGCTACCGGCGCGCCTTCGCCGGCTTCGACCCTGCAACGGTGGCGAGCTACCGGGCGCGCCGGGTGGAGCGGTTGATGGCCGATCCCTCGATCGTGCGCAACCGCCTGAAGATCGAGTCGACGATCGCGAACGCGAAGGCGACGCTGCGGGCACAGGAGGACGAGGGTTCGCTCGATCGGTTGCTCTGGTCCTTCGTCGGCGGTTCGACCAAGGTCAACCGGTTCCGGCGGCTGGGCGAGATCCCGGCCGAGACGGCGGAGTCCCGCGCGATGTCGAAGGAGTTGAAGCGGCGAGGCTTCCGGTTCGTCGGACCGACGGTGTGCTACGCCTTCATGCAGGCGTGCGGTCTCGTGAACGATCACGTGACGAGCTGCTACCGCTATCGCGAGATCGCGGGCTGAGGGATCTCCGGTGCAACGACGGAACGGGAACGGCCCGAGCGAGAAGCGGGAACGGATCCTCCGCTCGTCGATGCGGCTGTTCGCGGAGCACGGCTATCGGGGCGCCAAGATCGAGGACATCGCCACCGAGCTCCAGATCGCGAAAGGCTCGATCTTCCAGCACTTCGGCTCGAAGGCGACGCTGTTCCTCGAGGCCTACAAGCGCGCGGTCTCGTCCCTGCCGGCATGGCTCGAAGCGCCGGCCGACGTCCTCGATCTGGGGTTCTTCTCGGTCTTCGACTACTGGCTCGCCCGGACCGAGCACTTGATGAACGAGGACCGCGTCCCGTACCGCGTGGCGCTCGTCGGCAACTACGAGACGGACCTGTCGCTCCGCCGCGACATCAACCGGTTCCTCCTCTCCGAGGATCCTTACGGAACGCTCGAATTCGTCGAGTGGGGCCAAGCCCGCGGAGAGGTTCGCACGGATATCGAGGCCGAGGTCCTGGCCTCGATGATCGATTGGCTCTCGAGCGCGCTCCAGGACGCGCTCGTGACCGAGGAGCTCGACCCGGGCTTGTTCCACCGGCTCCGCAGTGACCCGGAACGGCGTCGCACGCGGGTCGAGCAGTTCTCGGAGCTGCTGCGTAGCGCGGTCGCGACGCGGTAGCGGCGCGCCGTGGTCGCTAACGCCGCCGGAGGGCGGCCACCGCGTCGTCCTCGGTGACGACGTCCCGCCGGTAGTTGCGGAGCGCGAAGCGGTCGCACGTGGTCTCGGCGGCGGATGCCGTCCCTCGGCGCTCCCGCAGCCACCAGTGCATCCATTCATGGCAGTAGCTGAATCGGAGCACCTCCTGGGGCGTCCGCAGCGTGATCCCCTCGGTCAGCCAGATGAACCGCGGCCGACCGTTCGTCGAGCCCGGCCGGCGTTTCGCGCCGTACGGGACGATCTCGCCGAACGGAAAGAACGGCTCCGGTACCTGGAGCGTGATCGCTCTCGCCTCGAAGTCGGTCCAGGCGGAGAGGTGCGGCCGCTCGCGATAACGCAGCGCCTTCACGACGACGCCGTAGTCGTCGGGCTCCGGGAGTCCCTCGAGCATCCGGACGGCGTCGGCGGCCGGCAGGTCGGGCATCGTGGAGTCGAGGCGCATCCGGGCCGAAGCCTACGTCCGGTCGTTGGTAGGGTCCGCGAACCCATGGCGGAGCCCTCCCTCAGCTTCGCGCACGGCGCGCGGAAGGTTCTGCCGTTCTCGATCGCGGTGCTGGGTTTCGGCATCTCCTTCGGCGTGCTCGCGCGGCCGGTGATGGGACCGGTGGCCCCGATCGTGATGTCGGCCGTCACGTTCGCGGGGTCCGCGCAGTTCGCCGCGGCCTCGATCCTGAGCGCGGGAGGGACGCTCGCGGCGGCCGTGATCGCCGCGGTCCTGCTGAACGCCAGATACGGGCCGATCGGCGTGAGCGTGGCGCCTTCTCTCAGCGGGTCGGTGTGGTCGCGGTTCCTCCGGGCACAGCTCGTCGTCGACGAGACGTGGGCGCTGTCGGCCGACGGCCGGGGCGGCCACGACCCGCGGATCATCGTCGGCGCCGGGCTGGTCCTGTACGCGGCGTGGGTCGCCGGCACGGCGCTGGGCGTGCTATTCGGCGACCTGATCGGCGACCCCGCGCGCTTCGGGCTGGACGCCGCGTTCCCGGCGCTGTTCCTTGCGCTGCTCGCCACGACCCTCGACCGCCGGGAGGCATGGATCGTGGCCGGCCTGGGAGCTGCGATCGGACTCGCGCTCACGCCGGTCGCGCCGCCCGGCGTCCCGATCGTCGCGGCCGGGCTCGCGTGCTTCCTGGGATGGCGGCGCCGATGAGCAGCGCCTGGTGGACCGTGATGCTGGTCGGCGCGGCGACGGTCGTGATCAAGGGCGCCGGACCGGTGCTGCTGGGCGGCCGGCCGCTCCCGCCGCGAGCCGGCCGGGTGATCGGCCTGCTGGCTCCCGCCCTCCTTGCCGCCTTGGTGGCGATCAACACGTTCGGGGCCGAGCGCTCGCTCGTCCTCGACGAGCGTGCCCTCGGCGTGGGATCGGCGGCCGTCGCGGTCGCGCTCAAGGCGCCGCCGCTGATCGCGGTCGTGGTGGCCGCCGTGGTCACGGCCGGCGCCCGGGCGCTCGGATAGGGTTCGCGGCGATGACGCGCTATCGCGACCTCGGCCTCACCGTGGGCCACCTTCCGCCCGGTCCGCTGAACGCGATCACCGACGTCGCCGGGGTGACGGTCGGGATGACCACCCTGATCGAGGGCGACGGGCCGCTCCAGGTGGGGGTGGGCCCGGTCCGAACCGGTGTCACTGCGATCGTCCCCCACCCGGCGATGCACGAGGAGCCGCTCTTCGCCGCCTCCCACACGCTCAACGGCAACGGGGAGATGACGGGCCTCGAATGGGTCCGCGAGTCCGGCCTCCTCACGACGCCGATCGCGATCACGAACACGCACAGCGTCGGGGTCGTCCGCGACGCGCTCGTCGCGTACGAGGTCCGCGACCGGCCTCGCGGGCCGGCGTTCTGGAGCCTCCCCGTCGTCGCGGAGACCTACGACGGCGCCCTGAACGACATCAACGGGTTCCACGTCCGCGCCGAGCACCTCCTCGCCGCGATGGATGCCGCGAGCGACGGCCCCGTGGCCGAGGGTGGCGTCGGCGGGGGCACCGGCATGATCTGCCACGACTTCAAGGGCGGCACCGGGACGGCCTCGCGCGTCGTCGAGGATCGATGGACGGTGGGCGCGCTGGTGCAGGCGAACCATGGGGACCGCGAACGGCTGGCGGTGGACGGCGTCCACGTCGGCGAGGAGATCCCGCTCGACGAGGTGCCGTCGGCGTGGGACGACGAGGAGCGTGTCGGCCGCGCGGCGGAAGGGTCGATCATCGTCGTGCTCGCCACCGACGCGCCCCTGCTCCCCCACCAGCTCCGGCGGCTCGCGCAACGTGCGGCCCTGGGGATCGCGAGGGCCGGCGGCGCGGGGAGCGATTCGAGCGGGGACATCTTCATCGCGTTCTCCACGTCGAGCGCCGGGCGGCTCCGCAGCTCGAAGTGGGATGTGCCTCCGGAGCCCTGGTCCGTCGAGATGCTCCCGAACCGATGGAACACCCCCCTGTTCTGGGGCGCGATCGAGGCCACCGAGGAGGCGATCCTGAACGCGCTCGTCGCGGCCGACACGATGGTCGGTCGCGACGGCATCACCGCGCACGCGTTGCCGCACGACCGACTCGTCGAGATCATGACCCATCACGGTCGAGGTCCGAACCGGACCACCTGACGGTCGGGGCGGCGGGATCCCCGGTCAGGCGTCGACGCCCGGACGGAGCGCTGCCAGGGTCTCGTCGTGGAGCGTTCCGTTCGACACGAGGAGGCTTGCTCCGGCGGCCGGCGGACCGCCGTCCAGGGTCGTGAGCCGACCCCCCGCTTCCTCGACGATCACGCTCGTCGCGGTCCAATCCCATTCGAAGCACGGCTCGTTCTCGAGGAGCGCGTCCGCGGAACCCTGCGCGATCAGCATCTGCGCCCAGGCGTCGCTGAGCCCGCGGCTACGTCGGGCGGCCCCGAGGATCCGCACCAGGTCGTCGATCCGTCCGCCCTCGGCCCACCGTTCCACGGCGGAGTGCATGATGAACGCATCGGCGAGGTCCTCGACCCTCGAGGTGCGCAGCGAACGATCCCCACACCAAGCGCCGCCGCCCCGGCTTGCGTGGTACCGCATGCCGAGGGCGGGCACGTCCGCCACGCCGAGCGCCGGGTGGCCGTCCACGTCGAGTCCGATCAGCGTCGTCCAGAGAGGCACGCCGTCGGCATAGTGCGCCGTCCCGTCGATCGGGTCGATGACCCAGGTGCGACCGCTCGACCCCTCGATGCGGCCGGTCTCTTCCCCCTGCATGCCGTCCCGGGGGAAGGTCGCGGCCAGCGCCTCCCGCATCGCCCGCTCCGCGGCCACGTCGGCGTCGGTCACCGACGTCCCGTCGCCCTTCCGCGTGACGGCCAGCCGGTCGCCGAACCGCAGCAGCGTCACCTTCGCCGCGACGTCGGCGAGCTCATGGGCGAAGGCGAGCTCGAGGCTCAGATCGGGTTGGTCCACGCTCTTCGACCTCGGGGATCCTCGACGACCAGACGTCGGTACGGCAGCGGGGTCGAGGGGGTGAAGCGGGCGCGGACCACGAGCCCCAGGTCGTCGCGTTCGAGGATCCGCGCCTCCTCCTGACGACCGCGGTCGTCGGCCCGCACCATCCATCCGGTCTCGTGCCGCGAGACCAGCACCACGGAGCGCGCGGGGCTGCATCGGATCTCCACGGTGCCCTCTTCGGCGAGCACGTCGTGGATCACCGGCCCGGCCGAGGCGTACGTCCATCCGTTCCGCAGCGACTCGAGCACCGCCTCCTTCGATCGCTCGGGCGCCCGGACCATCGTCCACGCGTCGCCGACGTCGAACCCCGGGTAGTGGCAGTCATCCGTCGCGAACCCCCAGAGCCGCTTCCCGGCCTCGAGCGAGAGGTCCCACACGTACGACGAGTCCCCACGCCCGGTCTCCCGCTCGGCGCTGCTGTTGAAGAGCTCCACGCCCTGGACGTTCTCGGCGGCGATCAGCAGCTCCGCCGGTAACCCGCTCCAGTAGGGGTGCG